>SPLB01000302.1 GCA_004566265.1 Paracoccaceae bacterium
ATATAGCGACGGAAAGTAGCGTCCTCACCGACCTTGATGTCCGCGAGGCTCTCTTCGGCGATCTGCGCCATATACTGCGCGCGCTCATCAAAACCATCAAATTCGCCGCCATACCGCACAGGGCGGCCCATCATATGCGCCAGTTCTGGCACGATTTCATCATTCATTGCGCCAACGGCGGCGACGCCCGACAGAACCAGATCAATGCGATCCTGCAAGGGACGCGCTGCCCAGGCCTTTTGCGCGGCCCGCACACCCGCGATCTTTGTTCGGGCTTCATCAAGGGCAAGTGTCTCGCGGCTGGCAAAGACGGCCCCATCAATGGGAGATATACAGTTGAGTGTTGTCATGCTTTTTCAAAGCCTCGGGCAATTTCGTATGTTGTAACAACGCGGTTGAATTCTTCGATTTCCCATTCAGCGGCCCGCGCGTAATGTGTGATGACGCCCTCGCCCATAGCCTCCTGCAGCATTTCGGACGCAAGCAGCGCCTCGCGCGCATCGCGCAGAGTGCGTGGAAGGTGCTGACTGTCGTTTTCACTGTAGGCATCACCTGCATAAGATTCTGGCAAGGGCAATTCCTCTTCGATACCTTTGAGGCCCGCTGCAAGCATCGCAGCCAGTGCCAGATAGGGGTTCATATCCGCGCCCGGCGTTCGGCATTCAACACGCACGCCTTTGGTGCCATAACCGCAAAGTCTGAAAGAAGCCGTCCGGTTGTCAACAGACCAGACCACCTGTGTCGGCGCAAAGGTGCCTTTGGCAAAGCGCTTGTAGCTGTTGATATAGGGCGCAAAGAAGTAAGTGCAGTCGGCTGCATATTTCAAAAGCCCGGCCATATAGTGATCCATCAGCTTGGATTTCCCCAGCGGGGCGCTCTCGTCATAAAATGCGTTATCTCCATCTGCCCAGAGCGACTGGTGCACATGGGCAGCAGATCCGACACGATCGTGGTGCCACTTCGCCAGGAAACTCGCCGCAGCGCCATTCAGATGGGCAATCTCCTTAATCCCGTTTTTCGCCAGCGTGTGGTGGTCGGCAGTGGCGAGCGCGTCAGAATATTTGATGTTCAGTTCTTCCTGACCGGCCTCTGCCTCGCCTTTGGAGCCCTCTACCGGAATGCCCATCGCGCGCAGATGATTGCGGATCGGACGCATCACGTCCTCTTCTTTCGTGGTCTGGAAAATGTGGTAGTCTTCGTTGTAATTCGAAATCGGATTGAGATCGAACCCGCCGCGTGCAATCTCATCATGGGTCCCTTTGAACAGAAAAAATTCCAGCTCGGTCGCCATCACCGGCGAAAACCCCATGGCCTCAGCGCGGGCGATCTGGCGTTTCAGCATCTCGCGCGGAGAGTGAGGCACGGGTTTATGGCTGTGATGATCCAGCACATCACAGAGGACCATAGCCGTGCCGTCAAGCCAGGGCACCGGGCGCAGGGTCGCTAAATCCGGCGTCATTACATAATCGCCATAACCCGCCTGCCAGCTGCTGGAGGCATAGCCATCCGGCGTCGCCATCTCCAGATCGGTGGCCAACAGATACGTACAGCAATGGGTCTCACCGTCAGCCGCGTCCAGAAAGCTCTCCGCGAAACTCTCCGCCTGAAACCGTTTGCCCATCAGGCGGCCCTGCATGTCAACAAGACACACCAAAACGGTGTCAATTAAACCAGAACTAATCTGGGTCTTCAAAACCTCAGGCGTGAGGGGTGCTGTCATGTCGTGCCTCTTTGTGTCGCGATCTGGCGGCCGCCAACCTTACTTGACTGGCCGGATTTCAGTTGTGTCTCACAGCGCAGGGTTGCGCAGTGAGACAGCTTAAGTGCCCTTATCCGTAGCGGTATGGGCGACCTGCCTTGGCCATGTCGGCATTGTATTTTTTGAAAATCTCAACAACTTTGGCCTTGGTTGGGCTTTCGGCCGCGATCTCATCCCAGAATGTCAGCGCCGCAGCCTCGACCAGGGCCCATTCATCATCAGGGATCGAAGTCAGCTGCATCTTGGTGCCATTCACACGAAGAGACGCCTCGCCGCCCCAATACCACCACTGGCGATAGTAATGCGATTGATCACAACAAACACGGAACAGAGTTTGAAGATCTTCGGGCAATTCATTCCATCGCTCCATATTGGCAAAGAACGACCCAGCCCAAGCGCCGGAAATATTGTTCGTCAAAAAGTAGTTGGTCACATCCGCCCAGCCGACGGTGTAATCTTCAGTGATGCCAGACCAGGCAATCCCATCCAGTTCGCCGGTCTGGACGGCGACCTCAATGTCTTCCCACGGCAGGGTCACAGGCACCACACCAAACTGGCTAAGAAAACGGCCCGCGGTTGGGAAAGTGAAGACGCGCTTGCCTTTCAGGTCCGCAAGGCTTCGAATGGGGTCTTTGGTTGCAAAGTGACAAGGATCCCAAGCTCCGGCAGAGATGTGCTTGACACCAACGGCAGAGTATTCTTCGTCCCAGATCTCGTTCAGGCCATATTGGTTGAACAGAACCGGCACATCCAGAGAGTAACGCGAGGCGAACGGGAAGTAGCCACCAAATACGGTGACATCCGTTGGTGACGCCATGGAGTCATCGTCAGACTGAACGGCGTCAATCGTGCCTTTTTGCATGGCACGGAACAGCTCGCCCGTGGGCACCAGTTGGTCAGCATAGAACAATTCGATCTGCATCCGATCACCTGCGATCTTGTTGAACATCTCGATCGCAGGATCAATCACATGCGCCGCGAGCGAAGGACCCGCATAGGTTTGCATACGCCATGTGATTTTGCCCGAGGCAAGTGCGGGCGCGGCAAGCGGCGCCGCAGCGGCACCAAGGGCGGTGGTCTTTAGGAAATTACGTCTAGTCGTCATTGTCAGACACCTCTCTGTCTTTGCTGAAATTGGGTCCGTCTTTTGCGGTCCTTCTGGTTATTGTCCGTAGAGTGTTTGCGGCAGCCACAGGGCGATCTGTGGAAAGGCCATGATTAGGGCGAGCGCGACCACCATGATGCCCACAAAGGGAATAATTGATCGGTAGATATCAGTCAGGCTCACCTCGGGCGGAGCCATGGCCCGCATCAAGAACAGGTTATAGCCGAAAGGCGGCGTCATATAGGCGATCTGGGTCGTGATTGTGTACAGCACCCCGTACCAGATCAAATCAAAACCCAGCACATTCACCAGCGGCACGTAGAGCGGCGCGACTATCACCAGCATTGCCGTGTCATCCAGAAACGTACCCATCAGGATGAACGACAGCTGCATCAAAATCAGGATGGCCCATGGATCCAGACCCAATTGATCCGTGAACAGGTTGTCGATGGCTTTGACGGCTCCAAGACCATCAAAGACAGCGCCAAACCCAAGGGCGGCAAGGATGATCCACATGAACATACAGGAGATCGCCAGGGTGTGTTTGGTGCAGGTTTCAAAAATCGCCCATGTCATGCGACGCTTCAAAACAGACGCGGTAAGCGCGGAAATGGCACCAATGGCTGAGCTCTCCACAAGCGATGTCCAGCCATTTACAAACGGTACCATCATCGCAGCAAAAATCATAAGCGGCAGGGCACCGGCCCATAAGAGCCGGATTTTCTCTGCGCGCGGCACGTCGGATGCATCTTTCATTGCCGGGCCCAACTCGGGTTGAAGGCGACAGCGCACCCAGATGTAAACAATAAACAAAGCCGCCATCATCAGGCCCGGCACGACGCCCGCAAGCCAAAGCTGTCCCACCGGTTGCCGGGCAATCATCGCATACAGCACCAGTACCACTGAAGGCGGCACAAGAATACCTAAGGATGATCCCGCTTGGATGACCCCTGTCACCATGGTTTTGTCATAGCCGCGCCGCAGCAGTTCCGGAAGCGCAATGGTCGCACCAATCGCCATGCCCGCCACAGACAGCCCGTTCATCGCCGAGACCAGGACCATCAAAGCAATGGTGCCAATCGCCAAGCCCCCGTTTACCGGGCCCATCCAGACATGGAACATGCGGTAAAGATCATCGGCCAATCGGCTTTCGCTCAGGACGTATCCCATGAAAATGAACATCGGCAGGGTGAGCAGCGGATACCATTTCATCAGCTTCATCGCCGCCGAGAACGGAATATCCTGCCCGCCTGTACCCCATAGAGCCAGTGCCGCAATGGCCCCTACTGCGCCAATCGCACCAAAGACGCGCTGGCCGGTTAACAGCATGACCATCATGGCCCCAAACATAAAGAGCGCGATATATTCCTGGCTCATGCGGGCACCTCCGCGCCTTTCAGGCGGGCAATATCTTTGAACAATTCCGAAATGGCCTGCAGCAACATCAGGAAGAAGCCCAAGACCATTACGGTCTTGATGGGCCAAATCACAGGCCGCCATGCGGTCGAGGAGCGTTCAATACGTCCTACTTCCTCAGAACCGGTCATGAGGCCTGTAAAGAATGATACGGGCTCATCCCCCCAATACCCCAGCGAATAGGCCAATGATCCAAGGCCGCCGTGGAACAAAATACTCAGATAGAAGATCAGGAACAAAACAGTGCAGGCATCGAACCAAGCCTTCTTTCGGAGACTCCAGGTGTGGTAAAACAGGTCCATTCGCACATTCGATCCCAGTTGGATCGAATAAGGCCCTCCAAGGATGTAGTAGGTCACCATCGCAAACTGAGCCATTTCCAGCGTCCAGAGCGAAGGCAGGAAAAACGTCTTGGAAACGGAGGACCACAGGAGGATCGCCATCATCGCAAACAGCCCCCACATCATAACCCGGCCAATCCTGCGGTTCACTGCATCAACGATGCGGGCGTAGCCAAGCATGAAACCGATCATGACCGCACCTCTTGCAGCGTGCGCGTCAACCAGGGGGCCAAAAGCGCGCCCCATTCAGCCTGCTGCGCGTCGGTTGCGATCAGATCATTGCGAATTTCGAGCATCACATTGAGCAAGGCATTCTTGTGCCCATGTTCATCCAACGTATGCGCCACGCCATCGGCAGCCGAATAGGGTTGATTAAGTTGCACATTGAACGGGAAGGTACTTGGCGTTTGTGCAAGCATTGCCCGCGCGAAATCCGTGTCTTTTCCATGCAATATGCCCAGCTCTACCGCACGCCGCTCGCCCTTGAAGACCGGTGTAAAACTGTGGAGCGTCACAATAAGCTTCAGATGGGCACGCCGTTCGGTCAGCGTTTCGACAAGCGCGGCATAAAAGGGCGCATGGACCTGGGCGATGCGATTTTGCCGCTCTGTTCTGGATAGGCCGTGATTGCCAGGGATCTCGTGTATTTCGGAGCGCTCTGGAATGGCAGACTTCGCGTCCGTCGGCCGGTTCAAGTCGTATACCAACCGCGACTGACCACCCGCGATTAAGGGCGCATTCAAACGCTCTGCAAGCGCTTGTGCGACCCCCATGGCGCCTGGATCCCAAGCAATGTGGCTGGCTTTTTGCGCAGCTGTTAGTCCCAAATCGCCGTAGTGATCCGGAATGAAATTCGAGGCGTGCTCACAAACCACAAGCACCTCTGCCGTGGCAGGGGCGGATTGGATCAACGGAGCTCCAATTTGAGGAATGTGATCACTGGTTCGCGCCATATGAAGAATATTCTTCAGCACCAAGGCATCTGTCAAATAGTTTCCTGAAAGATTTGCTTCGCCAGACCTGCAGGTGTACAATTTTGCACAGCCGATAAGCGGTCTGTTTTTTTCACAAAGGTTCAGATATCGGACCCAGATGCCTACGATTGCAGAAAAGCTAAAATCACGAGAGCAGGATCTGACTCGCGCCGAACGACAGTTGGCGTCAGCTATCCTCGACAACTATCCTATCCCAGGCCTTGGAAGCATTACGGAACTGGCCGAACTGGCAGCTGTTTCTACTCCAACAGTTGCCAGGATGGTGCAAAAGTTGGGCTTTTCTGGCTATCCAGAATTTCAACAGACCCTGCGCGCCGAACTCTCCGAGATCATCTCGAACCCACGTCAGAAACATGCCCAAACCGGCAGCACGCTGCCTGAAACGCATATGCTCACACGTTTTGCGCGCGCCGCGTTTGAAAATCTTGAGGCAACATTGGAGGGCGTCAATCCGGCAGAGTTCGACCAGCTTTGCGCCGCGCTCTCAGATTCGGGTCGGAGCGTCCATATTGCCGGTGGTCGGATGAGCGGAACACTGGCACAAAACCTTTTTCTGCACATGCAAATGGTCCGAACAAAAGTTTCCATGATTCCCTCGCAGGCATCCTGGCCACATTGGGTGCTGGATATGGAGGCAGGTGATCTGCTGGTTCTGTTTGACATCCGCCGCTACGAAAACTCCACCTTGCTGCTTGCAGAAATGGCTCACGAGCGCGGGGTCGAGGTTGTTCTGTTCACGGATCAGTGGCGTTCTCCGGTCCAGAAGTTTGCCACACTCACGTTTGCCGCACGCATTGGCGTTCCATCCGCATGGGATTCCAGCCTTGCCATTTTGCTGTTGATTGAAGCCTTGATTGCCAAAATCCAGGAAGACCACTGGGAGCAAGTGCAACAACGAAACGATGCTCTGGAAACGGCCTTTGACCGGACACGTTTGTTTCGCAAGTTCACCTAACCGCGCCGTGGCTTTGTGGTTGGAGGCTCGCGTCGGCATTGAGTAAAAGACCCAAACGGTACAGAACAACGAACCGAGGGTTTTTGATGACATCTCTTGATCAGAGCTTTCACATTGCGTCCACAGCGCGGTGTTTGACACCAGATGCGGCGGGGATCGCGGTGTTGTACGACGCCGTACGAAATCAATCTTCGCTTCGGTCCAATGCGCTGTCTAAATCCCCTCTGCAAGCTCTGCCAGACAATCCTCAGCGCCTGTATTGTGAGAGCTCTGGCTCATCCGGTGCGCCAAAACTGATCCGGCGCACCCCGAACAGTTGGCGTGGGAGTTTCGAAGTAAACAAGCGACAGTTTGGGCTCCGTGCGGACGACAATTATGCCGTGCTCGGCCATCTGGGCCACTCCCTCAGTCTCTATGCCGCGCTAGAGGCCCTTCACATTGGTGCGGGAGTGGCGTTTTTGTCAGAACTTGGGCCGCGCAGTCTTGCCCAAGCGATCCGCAGCTATCAGATCACCACGCTCTATGCCACACCAAGCCAGTTGCAAGTGATCA
>SPLB01000303.1 GCA_004566265.1 Paracoccaceae bacterium
AAGGTGATCTGCTCTGCACCCGCGCCAAAGCTGACCACAAGATCCCCGCCAAGACTTTGGCTTTGCATCCCTGCCTCCATCAGCTTAGCAGAAATCCGCACCATGTCGCCCTCTGTCGCATCGAAATCGGCGACCACGTCCTGGCCCATTCCGACGCCAAAGATGAACAGATCCGCCCCCGCGCCTCCGGTCAGCTGATCATCCCCGCCGCTGCCTTTGATCCAGTCATCCTGCACCCCGCCCGTGACCGTATCATCGCCATCCCCGGCAAAGACATAGGTTCGGTAAAGATCCGACGCCTCCAACGCATTGGCCGTTTCGTCGCCGGTCAGCACCGTTCCTGTGACGCCATTGACCGCCTCCAGCTGGTTGCCCGATGTGCCGATCAACCGCAGGTCCACGATCTCCAGTGCGCCGAACCCGTCCTCAAGGTCGGGGTCAAGCTGCCCTAGATGGATCGAGTCCGCTTTGGGATCAAGATCGCGAAGCGTGATTACCGATTTCATCACCCCGACACTGCCGGTGAAGGAATCTCCAACCGACAGGTCCAGGACAATCACCGGAGTGCCATCCGCCTTGGTGAAATAACCGACCTTTCGGATGTAGTCGATAATATCCACACGTTTCGAATCCACTTTCACGACCTCCCGCTCTTGGATGCTGTCGCTGCGCCAACCCTTTACACTGTAATGTGTGCTATCGACCCGGGACAAATCGGAGGCATCCATGTTAATGTCCAACGACAGCAGGCTGAGGTCCTCATAGGCCTCCAGGTCATCGGTGACAAACGTGGCGCTATTCAGATCCTCGGATCCACGTCCCGTGTCCATATCGGCAAAAGTCACCCCGGCCATCAGATCGATCAACCTGCCGCCATTTAGACCCGAGTAGAACCCTTCTACATGCATGTCGACAAATTTTAAGTCACCGAAACTGGTTACATTAAACAGCGCCTTATGCTGTTTTTGGCTAGTTTGGTGGGACACAAACGGCTGTTGATCGTTTTGCGATGCCAGCAACAAACCGCCTTTGAACGTATAGTCGTTCTGATATTGCCCCCGGATCCCGTTAAAAACCTCCCAGGCTTCGAAGTTTTCCACCAGGTTGGTGGCATCCGTGGATTTCGGACGTTTGTTGGCGGTGCTGAAAAAGCCCTGGCTGCTTGCATAGACCTCGTTATCGGCAAAATGCCGGGTGGGGGTCTGGTTGGGTCCGAACTGGCCTCCGATAGAGGTCTTTCCACCAAAAGGGTCAAACCCGTTGACCGCCGCAAAATCTAGGTTCGTATAATCCAAGTTGTGATGGCTCGTGTGGTTGAACATGTAGCCGGTGGATTCCGCGCTGACGGCAATATTGTCCTCGGATGTGATCAGACGCGATTTGAAGGCAAAGGCAACGCCCTGGTGAAAGCTGTCATCCAAAACGGACTGCCGCTGATCTTGCCTCGGGTTCAAAGCCCCTTGCCCATCAGTCCCCGAGGTGTTCACCGCAAGGTTGTTGATCCACTCTCCGGTTTCATTGCCGGATTCCGCGATCACTGCGCCTCCCCGGACGCCAAAGACAACATTGTCATTCACCGCTGCGTGGCTGTCGTGATGCACGATTCCCCAGCCTGGCGTTTCCAACACAACATTGCCTTCCAGCAAGGCCTGCTCACGACCCGTGGTTCCGGCACGGTGGATGTGCAACCCATACCGCCCCGGCTGGTTGGTGATCTCTTCAACCGGGATCGGATCTCCGTCTCGGTCCAGAGCCATTACCGATTTGCGAGCCCAGGGTATGTACTTGTCCTCGACCGGGAGGTGATCCTGCATACGGGATTTGTCCGTGCGCCCAAGCCCGACAAAGGCCGCATGTTCGACATTTACATCGTCATGATGCATGAACATCACATGGCCACGCGCGCCGATCTCGTCGATCTCAAAGCCCTTTTCATGCGATTCAATCACGATATTGCGCGACAGATTCCCTACAGAAGCAAACAGCTGATCCTCGTAACCGTCGGGCACCGTGTGATCATAAGTTAAGGCCTCACTCAATGTGACCTGCGTCTGGTTCCCATCAAAAGAGATTGCCTCGATTGTGGCAAGCTCGTCCTGAGTGTACCAGTTGCCCGCCTCGTCCCGCGTGCCCCGCACCGTGCCGGTGACCACCAGCTGATCGCCGATGGACCAGCCCTGCAAGGCCCCGTCAAAGACCAGCATGTCATCACCCGCCTTTGGATGTTCAGCAACCTTGGCATGATCTGTTTTGTCTTCGCCATGGATCCGCACCTGACCATGGGTGACAATCCCCAGGCCCAGCTGGCCTGTGTCGCCTTCCATCCGGTCTGTGTTGCCTGCCTTCAGCGCGTTCTCAATACGGCCATCCTGAGTCTGAGTCAGATACGATCCGTGCTGCGACTTTATGACGATATTTGCCGTGACATCCGCCTCGATCGGGTTCTCTTCGGTTCCGATGATCAGGCTCGATCCTGGCGCTGCAATCAACGTATCAACCACCATCTTCGTGTCTATATCGGTGCGGAAGGTCAGCCCGCCCTCAACTGCGATCCCGTCCAGTTCGGTGTTGCTGTCCAGATCATAGGTTACCGCGATACCCTTTGGAATCCAGACGCTGTCCCCAGTAGCGGGTGGTTCCAGGCCGGCCCAGGTAAAGGGATCGGACCACGCACCGCTCTTGACCGCTACCGCACCGGACTTCCCGGTGTTGTCATGCCCCATGCCATGCGCCGCATGATCTGTATCTCCCGACATGTTATGGCTGCCCACGTGGCCGACCGGCGCCCCGTCATGATGCCCGTCATGTGCGCCGCCCATGGCTTTTGCCTTGATGTGATCAATTAGATCCAGAATCTGCGTGTGGTCCTTCACCTTCCCTGCGTCCTGACCGGCATGCGCATCCTTCGCCCGCCCGTGGTTGTCGTGAGCATGACCGCTATTGCTGGCGGCCCCCGTTATTGGGCCAAGATCCTCGAACAAAGCGATATCATCTATGACATATGCCTCATCGCGCCGATCGGTTTGCGCATCAAAGATTAGCCGCACAGACTCTCCCTCCGGGATCTCGGCGCGGACCTCCATCGTGTCTCCGGCAACCTTGCCCAGCTCATAATGCAAAGTGACAAGCTCAATCGCGTCACCTGTCTGAACCTCGGCCCTCGCAAGCAGGTAGTCCTTGTCCCAATTGTCCGGGTCCAGTCTGCCGATCCCGCTCAGTGAAAATGTCACAAAGACATGATCCTTGGCGCTGATATCGATCGCCTCTGTGGTCAGCGTGGAAAACGCGCTGTCCATACGCGGCCCGGCAGACTGCGAAAAGACGATGGCCCCGTTTTGGCCGCCATAAATCGGAGCATCGATCACGGTATTGCTTTGGGACATCACCCAGCCCGCGCCGGAGCGTGCGCCTCCGGTCGCATCGTCAAAGGTCTGTGTGAAAAAGGCTTGGTGGCGCTCGGCCGCGGTCACCTCAAGATCGTCGATTTGATAGGCCGCACCCTGCTCTGACGCCTTCCACTTGAACCGCAGAGTCATCTCGGACCCGGTGGGAATATCATGCAGTGTGATCCGCTCTGCATCGGCCCCGGTGGCCCCGGTGAAGACCGCACGCGTGTATTCCACGCCGTCCACAACGGCCACCACGGCGAGAAAATCCCCCTCTGCGCCAGAATTGTGCAACTTGCCTTTTCTGGATAAGGTGAAGCCAATGCTAGCCAGTCCTGTGCCGGACACATCAATGCTTTGGCTGTCCCAGGTGCTATAGGCGCCATGGGCCTCACCTTGCCCCAGCACCAACGCACCCGGCGCCTCGCCGTCAAAGCCCTGCTGCAGGAGATCTTGACGTGTGTATTGGTAAAAGCGGTCCAGATAGGCGCTGTCTGCCGCGTGTATCTCGCGCGCGCCCATCAGGGGATGCCGCTCTAAAGGGAACGTTTGAGAGAAGGCGCTTTTGACTGCGACATAGAATTCCTGTGCGTCTACGCTGGT
>SPLB01000056.1 GCA_004566265.1 Paracoccaceae bacterium
TCAGGCGGCACCTTTGCAGAACTGGGAGCTGCCGGAAGCCTTCGCCACGCTCCAGCGGTTGTTGGAGGCCCGCCAAGGTAAAGTAGGCAAGCGCGAGTAACGGAAGCGCCTTTGCGTCCAGAGCTCAAGTTTGCAACAGAGCCGCCCCCCGAACATCGCAAAACAAGAAACGCCTCTGTCCTAGAGCGCATAAGTGTGAAGATTTGCGGCTTTCATGACGCCAACGCCAAGCCAGCGGCACCCGCAACCATCCCGCCCATGACAAGGTTAAATGCCCTCTCTGAGCTTGGGCGGAGCGTTAAACGTCCTATGGTGACGCCGAGGGCGAGCCATACAAAATCCACGATCACCATCACGCCAACGACGCCCAAGAGTTTGAGCCCGGTGTCAGCGGTGTTTTGCGAGTGCAAAGCGAACGATCCAAAAAGCGATGCGAAGGCGAGATATGCCTTTGGGTTGGTCACACCGACAACAAAGCCCGATGCTGCGGAGGCAGGAACGCTGGATCCGCCTTCCGGTTGTCCAATTGGCGCCGAGCCGATCTTCCAAGCAAGAAAGAACAGGTAGGCGGTCGCGACAATCGACATCACCCTTAGCGCGGGTGGGTAAGAGCTGACCAATGAGAACAGCCCTAGGGCCGTCAACAACGCCGCGGATGCAAGCCCGACTTGAAGCCCGAGGTAAAATCGCATCCCTCCCTGCCATCCCGTTGCGCGACCAACGGCGAGCAAGGCAGCAATGGCCGGTCCAGGTGACCCAAGCAGTGCTGCTGATGCGGCCAGAAAGAGTACCGTCTGTTGCCAATCCATAGATTACGTTTCCTTTTCGAGGTGATAGAGTATTCGCGTTGGCCCAAGGCGATGCAGGCTTCAGGCAAAAACACGATAGAAATAGACGGCGGAAAGAGAGAATCCGAACACCGTCACAGCGATGCGCAGAGCCGTCTGGTTTACGTGTTTGGCAAATCTGCCACCCGCGTAACCGCCCATCGCGCTGCCCACCATCATCGTTGCGGCTTCGGGCCAAGCGATGAGGCCACTCAGGCCGAACAAGTTGATGCTGAGCACCATGAAACAGGTCGCTGTGGCGTTCTTTATCGCGTTTGCGACGTGAAAGTCGCTGAAGCCCAAGAGCTGTCCGAGAGCCAGCAGAATAACTCCGACGCCCGCGCCAAAGTAGCCCCCATAGATCGAAACGACGAACAACGCGACAAAGATAATTCTTTCGCTGCCTTGGTCCCCTGCCAAGCTAAGCAATCCGACCCTAAGTCTTTCTCCCGCGACAAACAGCAGTGTCGCGACAAGTAAAAGAAATGGAACCAATACCTCGAAAATCGACGGGTCGGACACAACAAGAAGCGCTGAGCCGATGAGGGCACCAATGCCTGAAACGCTCAGGATAGGGATCAGTTTGCGTCCGAGTTTGCGCAGTTCAGGAAGGTACGGCGGCAAGGCAAAGAGGTTTGCTGGTGCGACTGCGAGGAAGTTTGTCGCGTTGGCGACCACAGGAGGCAAACCCACCGCCATCAGCACCGGAAAGGAACAGAGTGTGGCGCCCCCAGCGATCGCATTCCACCCGCCGGCGATTATGCCCACGCCAAGAAGCAAGGCAATGTCTAGTCCGTCCATATTGACCTCGGAAGTTCGGTTCTCCTTGACGCTAGCGGTGAGATGCCATCAAAAGAAACGAAACTATTTCATCACAGAGATCGAAAAATCCGAACGCATGGCACAGATCGAGCAACTCCGCGCATTCCTGGCAATCACAGACCTTGCGAACTTAACCGCTGCGGCTGGACGTCTGAACAAGACGCAATCGGCTGTCAGCGTGCAAATCAAAAACCTGGAGGCTGATCTGGGTGAGGTGCTGTTTGAACGCGGGTCCCGTGGAATGTCTCTCACACATGCTGGCGCCCGATTGCTGCCGCACGCCAAGTCCGTGATCCGTGCTTATGAAGAGATGCAGGACCTGTTCCGTGATCCCCTGCGTGGTGTGTTGCGCGTGGGCGTGCCTGACGACTTTGAGGACGGGCGGCTCGAACGCGTACTGGCTACGTTCTCCGCAGAGCATCCCGGTGTTGAGGTGCGCGTATCGTCGGGGTGCTCGGAAGCATTCCTCAACTGCATCGATCAAAATACGCTCGACATAGCTGTAAAATCTGGGGTCGAGTATTGCGAAGGAACCCCGCTCTACGAAGAAGCGCTGGTGTGGGTTGCTGGCCGGGACAGCAAAATTGGATCGCAAGACATAGTGCCTTTGGCTGATCTGGAACATAATTGTTGGTTCAGCCGCACCCCGAAACAAGCGCTCGAACAGGCTGGTAGACCGTATAAGATCGTGTTTTCCAGTCAGAGCTTTGCAAGCGTGTGTTCCGCTGTGCAGGCAGGGCTAGCCGTGTCAATGGTTCCAGAAAGAGTGGTCAACGAAGACATGCGCGTCTTGGATACAAGGGACGGTTTGCCAAAACTGCCACGTCTACGCCGGACGGTTATTCGAAACTCGAAAGGTCCGCAGCACATCATAAATGCCATGAACTCAGCGATTATGGAAATGATCCAATCCTGATCTATCCAGTTAAGTCATGCATTGAGCTTACGAGTTGGCGAAGGCCCGCCGAAAGTGTTTGCAAAGAAGGCCCCATCGGAAGGTTTGTGCATAGGATTACTCTAAGGGGGAACTTTCAGCGA
>SPLB01000304.1 GCA_004566265.1 Paracoccaceae bacterium
GCCCGGCACCCGCCACCCCCGGCGTGTCGCGAAGCGACGCGCAAAACATCCGCTTCGCTCTCGGAAACAAAACGCAACATCCCGAGACCTTTTTGCACTTCAACCCAGTTTTTGATTTGCACCACCGCAGTCAAACAGGCAAAAGGCAATCCAATGGCCAAGCAACTCGACTACCACACCCTCCGCGAGGTCTTTACCCGCTTTCACGAGGCAGACCCCGCGCCCGTCGGGGAACTCGACCACGTGAATGTTTACACGCTGGTGGTCGCCGTCGCTTTGTCAGCCCAGGCCACAGACGCGGGTGTAAACCGCGCCACGGCACAGCTGTTCAAAATCGCCGACACCCCGCAGAAAATGCTGGATCTGGGCGAAGAGGGTGTGATCGAGCACATCAAAACCATTGGCCTTTACCGCAACAAGGCCAAAAACGTCATCAAGCTCTCCAAAATCCTGGTCGAGCACTACGATGGCGAGGTGCCCTGTTCGCGCGCCGCCCTGGAAGGCCTGCCGGGTGTCGGCCGCAAGACCGCCAATGTGGTGCTGAATATGTGGTGGCGTCACCCGGCGCAGGCCGTGGACACCCATATTTTCCGCGTTGGGAATCGGTCGGGAATATGTCCCGGTAAGACTGTCGACGCCGTTGAGCGCGCCATCGAAGACCATATCCCTGTAGATTTCCAACTCCACGCCCATCACTGGCTGATCCTGCACGGCCGCTATCACTGCAAGGCCCGCAAGCCACAGTGTCCCACCTGTATCATTCGAGACCTCTGTCAATTCGAGGAAAAGACCCTATGAAAACTTACCAGCTTGTTGGCATTGGCAATGCCGTTGTGGATGTCATCTCGCAGTGCGAAGACACCTTCCTTGACCATATGGGGATCGAGAAAGGCATTATGCAGCTGATCGAACGCGATCGCGGCGAAGTCTTGTATGCGGCAATGGAAGGCCGTGTTCAGACCCCCGGCGGGTCGGTTGCAAACACCATCGCAGGCGCCGGTGCGCTGGGTCTGTCTTCCGCCTTTATTGGCCGTGTGCATGACGATGCCATTGGCCGTTTTTATGCCCAAGCCATGCAGGACGATGGCGTTGATTTTGTCAACACGCCGGTCGTCGGTGGCGAACTGCCGACCTCGCGCACAATGATCTTTGTCTCCCCCGACGGCGAGCGTTCGATGAACACCTACCTTGGCATTTCCTCGGAACTCAGCAGCGCGGATGTGCCCCCCGCGGTTGCAAGCGCGGCGCAGATCATGTTCCTGGAAGGCTATCTCTTTGACAAGGACAAAGGCAAAACCGCCTTTATGGAGGCTGCACAGACGTGCCGCAAAGGCGGCGGCAAGCCGGGTATTTCCCTGTCGGACCCCTTCTGCGTCGAACGTCACCGCGCCGACTTCCTGCGCCTGATTGAAAACGAGCTGGAGTTCGTGATCGGCAATGAGGACGAGGTGAAATCCCTGTTCGAGACTGAAAATCTGGATGAGGCGCTGGACAAACTGTCTGCGATCTGTCCGCTGGTGGTCTGCACCCGCTCGGGCGATGGCGTCAGCGTGGTCTCTGCTGAGGGGCGCATTGATGTGCCCGTGCAGAAGGTTGTCCCCGTCGATGCCACCGGGGCCGGCGATCAGTTTGCCGCGGGCTTCCTGTTTGGCCTGTCGCAGGACCGCGATCTGGAAACCTGCGCGAAAATCGGATGTGCCTGTGCGGCGGAGGTCATCAGCCACATCGGCCCGCGCCCGCAGGTGGATATGAAAGCGCTTCTCAGCTCTGCCGGCCTAATCTGAGGCCCGTGATTTTCTGAGACCAAAGCGGGCGGGACTTTCCCCGCCCGTTTTTGTTTGGCTCAACGCGGCAGCACAGGTGCGGGTCACACAAAAGGGCTGCATGCCCATGAGTGCTGTAGTTAAATCAATGAGATTCACACGGAAAGCAAAGCCCGTGTTGATTAGTTTCTGCAATGCAGCCAATGTCTGTTTCAGTAAAAACTCTGCATGTACTCAAGAAATTCAAATACCTATTTCGGTCGTTAGGGTAGCAAAAAACTTAGAAAGAGCAGATTGGTAGATAATATGCAAAAGATGGACGCACTTTTTAAGTACTGGGAAGATCCGAACAACGTGATCGTGAAGGCAGGGCAGCCTGACGCAATCATTGATTGGTTGAGCAAGCAAACACCCGAGACTTGGCATTGTGTGGCCATGACATGGAACTACGATTACGAAGACAAAGTTCTGTCATGGATTTTGAACCAAGAAAAATGCGACAAGGGAACCGCCGCACGCGTGTTCGGCGTTGAAGGGCTTGGACATTGGCTTGGTGATGAGACGCTTGCAAAGAACCCAAATCACCTCTGTTCGATCATTCTTAAAAACTGGACGCGTTACGAAACAGGTGAGTTCCGTCATAGCCCCCAAGAATAAACAGTTATCTTGGAGCAGGTGCAAAAGTCTTTGGCTGCCGGGCTTTATGCCGGAACCCCGATTCTTGAAGTTGTGGAATATATCGGTTCCCGCGATGCGGTTTCAGAATTCGAGGCTGAGGATGGGAAAATCGTAGTGGCATTTGATCACTTGACCAAAAAGAACGGTATTGAAATCTCCGATTGAGTTACAGAAGAGCGGACATTTACACTCAGCCACAGAAGCGCATGTTGCTCCGCATCACTGCCCTTAATCCCATTGACCTGTTAAAAACCTCCTAGAGACTTAAGAGGGCAGCAAACGGGCCACCTCTTTCCCGACCGCGATCTTGCCACAGATCATAGGCAGGGCGGCCGCCATCCGCGCCCCTTAGTCGAACGAGACCGGCGGGACCGGCAGTTCGCTGGGACAGTCGAGCCCCTTGTGGCATTGCAAAATCACATCCCCCGCTGCGCCGTCGGCGGCTGAGAAGGCGAAGGACACGCAAGGATCCAGCGGC
>SPLB01000305.1 GCA_004566265.1 Paracoccaceae bacterium
GTTCATGAAGTGGAACCCCATGAAGCGTTCGGGGCGGTCGGTGCGCGACGCCAGCCGTGTGATTGAGATCGACGAGGTATTCGACGTCAGAATCGTATGCGGCTGCAAATGCGGCAAAAGATCGTCAAAAATGGCCTGTTTGATCGTCTCACGCTCGGTTGCGGCTTCGATCACCAGGTCTGTTGCGCCAACATCGGCCAGGTGCATAGAGGTCGAAATCCGCGCCATAGCGGCGCCTACGGCGTCTTCTTCGATCTTGCCACGGCTGGCCTGACGGGCCAGATTCTTCTGGATCTGTGCCAGTGCATTGTCCAGCGCAGTCTGGCTTATGTCATTGAGAACAACATTAAATCCGGAAAGAGCCATCACATGGGCAATGCCATTTCCCATCTGGCCTGCGCCGATCACACCTACCTTTTGAACATCCATCGCCCTGGCCTCTCTGATTGCCGTTTGGCGTGATCTTATCGGTTTCCGCATCGCAGAAACAAGCGCTATGCCAACAGTTTTCAACAAAAGCGTTATTTAGGCTTTTGGAAAGATTTGGAGCGCAAATTGGGCAGTGGGTGAAAATTTGGTGGGCGAGATGAGCTATGAATCAAGAAGCGCAAATGCGCTGACTTCGGAGCCGTGCCGGTATGGTACGTCGCGGCTTTACGTTCGTGGTCCGAAACGGGACCTTAACAATCCATATCTGTCCTTCATGGGCAGCACAGAGGTGTTCGGCCGATTTGTCGATTGCTGCTTTGTTCAGACGACGGAAGCCTTGCTTGGACGCGCTTGTGTGAACCTTGGCAGCATTAATGCCGGAATCGACAGTTTTCTCTTTGATGAAAGCCTGATGGAGGTCATGGCGGGCGCTGATTTGACCGTTGTACAGCTTATGGACGCACAGAACCTGTCAAACCGGTTCTACCAAGTGCATCCTCGGCGTAACGACCGTTTTGTTGCTGCGCATCCGGCGCTGAGCGCATTGTATCCGGAGGTCGATTTTACTGACTTTCATTTCAACAAACATCTACTGACAACGCTACATGATGTTGGGCCAGATCGGTTTGCGGAGGTGCAGGAACACCTGCAGGAGGTCTGGCTGGACCGGATGGACCAGTTGCTGTCCAATCTGGGTGAGCGTGTAGTGCTCTTGTGGTTGCGCCAAAAGACCATGCCCGAATGCGCCCTCGGTCCCACACCAACGTTTGTGAGCCCGAATATGGTAGCCTTGCTGCGATCGCGCACGCAAACCGTGGTTGAGGTTGCCACCCGTGATGCTGAGACGGCGGGGGATGTTTCTGCGATGGTTTTTGGTCCGATGGATCTGCCTGCGGCCAAACGTATGCTGGGGCCCAAGGAGAATGACAGGGTCGCCAAGCTTTTGTGTGACAGCCTGCGTCCGCTGTTGGCCTGAGCCCCTCTTCCAATGAAAAAGGCCCGCCAACCGGCGGGCCCCGTCTATTTTCAAGATCTCTGGGCTCAGCCTAGTTTCTCGGTCAGGGCAGGCACTGCTTCGAACAGGTCCGCAACCAAACCATAGTCCGCAACCTGGAAAATCGGTGCCTCTTCGTCTTTGTTAATTGCGACGATGACTTTTGAGTCTTTCATACCTGCAAGGTGCTGGATCGCGCCAGAAATACCCGCTGCGATGTATAGGTCCGGTGCAACGACCTTACCGGTCTGGCCAACTTGCCAGTCGTTCGGTGCATAGCCGGAATCCACAGCCGCGCGGGATGCGCCAACGGCGGCACCCAGTTTGTCTGCCAGAGCTTCGATGAATTTGAAGTCTGCTTCGGAGCCAACGCCACGGCCGCCGGAGACAACGATGCCTGCAGAGGTCAGCTCGGGACGATCTGATTCCGCAACCTTGTCTTCCAGCCACTCGGACAAGCCAGGGTTTTCGGCTGCATTGATGGTCTCAACGGGTGCTGAGCCGCCTTCGCCTGCTGCGTCGAACGTAGAGGTCCGGAAGCTGATGACTTTCTTTGCGTCGGAAGATTTCACAACCTGGATTGCGTTACCGGCGTAGATCGGGCGCTCAAAGGTGTCGGCGTCGACAACTGCGGTTACGTCAGAGATCACCATCACGTCCAGCAGTGCAGCAACACGCGGCAGAATGTTTTTTGCGTCCGTGGTGGCGGGGGCAACAACATGGGTAAAGTCGGACGCCAGTCCCGCGATCAAAGCAGCGGTTGGCTCCGCCAAGCGGTGGCCAAGGGACGCGTCTTCGGCAACCAGAACTTTGGCAACGCCGTCGATTTTTGCGGCCGCTTCGCCAGCGGCTGCTGCGGATGCACCAGCGGCCAGAACGGTTACATCGCCCAAAGATTTGGACGCCGCAACGGCTTTTGAGGTTGCGTCGAGCGACAGTTCACCACTGGTGACTTCGGCGAGAAGAAGAACAGCCATTATACAGCCCCCGCTTCTTTGAGTTTTTCGACAAGCTCGTCCACGGAGCCAACGATGATGCCAGCGGAGCGGGACTCGGGCTCTTTGGTTTCGACCACGGTCAGACGCGGGGTTACATCAACGCCATAGTCAGCAGCGGTTTTTGACTCCAACGGCTTCTTTTTGGCTTTCATGATGTTTGGCAGCGACGCGTAGCGCGGTTCGTTGAGGCGCAGGTCAACGGTCACGATAGTCGGCATCTTGACAGAGATAGTCTGCAGACCGCCGTCAACTTCGCGAGTGACTTTCGCGCAATCGCCTTCGATGTTCAGCTCTGATGCGAAAGTCGCCTGAGACCACCCCAACAGTGCAGACAGCATCTGGCCGGTTGCGTTCATATCGTTGTCGATGGCCTGTTTGCCAGCGATGACAAGACCTGGCTGTTCTTCTTCGACAACTTTGGCCAGCAGTTTGGCAACTGCCAGAGGCTCAATATCGGTTTGAACGTCGTCAGCTGCGACGACCAAGATGGCGCGGTCAGCGCCCATGGCCAAAGCGGTGCGCAGGGTTTCCTGAGCTTTCGCGATACCGATAGACACGACAACCACTTCGTCTGCCTTACCGGCCTCTTTGAGGCGAATGGCCTCTTCAACGGCGATTTCGTCGAAGGGGTTCATTGACATCTTGACGTTTGCGAGATCAACACCGCTGCCGTCCGCGTTAACGCGCACTTTCACGTTGTAGTCGATCACGCGTTTGACAGGCACGAGTACCTTCATGTGCGTTTCTCCTTAACTGACGGACACCGGGAAGACGGTTTCCGGAAAAGCTATCCCGTTTTAAATAGCCACTCAAAGGAGGCCGTAACAGGGTAAAATCGTCATGTTTTGGTCCGAGGACGTCGCGTTCGTCATTTATGTGAAGGTTTTCCGACGAAATATTTATCTCAA
>SPLB01000306.1 GCA_004566265.1 Paracoccaceae bacterium
AACTCTGATCCATCTTAAGTTGGCTGCAAACTGGTCGAAAAACTAGGACCACCTCTGACCTCTGCCTTAAATTCCAGAGGGCATTGTTTTAGGGACTTCAGCAAGGCACTTCTGGTCTGAAAAACCATAGTGAGCCGCACCTTTTCAGCCCCCAAAATGATCACCTCAACACCGCGATAGCAGCAGGGACTAGGCGTGCCATATGACTGATCATGCGATCTGCAGTTGCTCTTTATCCTCTCAGGGAAGCATAGAGCGCAATTGCCGCGGCATTTGACACATTGAGCGAGCCGAAACCGCCTGCGGCATCAATCTTGACAAGCTTGTCGACCGTTTCCTTGGTTTTTTGGCGCAAACCGGGTCCTTCAGCGCCCAACACCAGCGCGATGGGATCTGACGTGCGCCCCGCGACGGCCTGCTCGATGGTCTCTTCGCTTTCCCCATCCAAACCAAGGACAAGGTAGCCCATGCTTTGCAACTCGATGATGGTATCCGACAGGTTCCGCATGCGCAGATAAGGCTGGCGCTCCAGCGCACCCGAAGCGGTTTTGGCCAACGCCCCGGTTTCCGGCGCGGAATGGTGACGGGTACCAATCACAGCGGATGCCCCCAGCACCTCGGCCGAACGCAAAATCGCACCAACATTGTGCGGGTCGGTCACGCGGTCCAAAAGAAGCACGCGCGGGACCTCTGCACCAATGCAATTTTCATCCAGCGCCCCCCAGTTCAGCGGCTTTACTTCCAGTGCTGCCCCCTGATGAACAGAGCCCGGATCGATAGGGGCGTCAAACCTGCGCGGATCGCAAACTTCCGGCTCGATACCCGATGCTGCAATGGCGCCTTCGAGTTTGCTCTGGGCGTTCAAGGTCACCATGAGGCGCAGTTTTTCACGTTTCGGATTCATCAGTGCATCACGCACAGCGTGCAACCCAAACAGCCAGACGGTTTCTTTCGCCCCTGCCTTTTTCGCTTGTTCTTTTTCGATCACCCACTGGGGTTTCTTGTGGGTTTTTTTGGCGGGTGTCATGCTCATTCCGGTCTCCGGCAAAATAATATGGCGTTCGTTGAGAAACTTTCTTTTTTCCTGTTGACGCCAGTAGGTGGCGCTAGTAATCACGCCTCCACATCAGGTGCAACAAACATCTGACAGTGGGCGACAGGCCGCAAGGTGTGGCAGGGGACTGTAACTCCCTCGCGGAGACGCACGCCTGGTTCGATTCCAGGGTCGCCCACCATCTCAATGCCCGAACAGTGCGGAACAGGTTGAGATGACTGAAATTTTATATCTCCGTCGACGTAAACTTCATATTGCTTGGTGCAGTTTTGCACAGGTTCACATCTGCAACATATCTCACTTAGGATAGGTTTGATGTGACGAGAAATATTGAAATATCCGGAAAAACCACCCCTTCCAGCGATCGGATAGCGCATTTCTTGTGGGCTGATTACCCACAACAAACAGCCCGTGGAAGGACTGATTCAAGTCCAGTTCACAAATATCCCAACGCCGACCAGTCAACGGCCCTCACGGACCAACACCGCCGCTTCAATCCAGGTCAAGATTTGCTCCAGACGCGCTTCGATTTCCTCGGCTAGACCTTCGGAAAAGGCCTGAAACGCGGCCAGGTTCATGCTATTCACGCCAGACACCAAGGGCAGACCGCGCTGCAGCGCCTCGCCGATCACCGGGCGCATGCCACGGCCAAACGCCCCGTGCCTACCGAACTTGTTCACAATTTGAACTTGCAGTTCATCAGCATCGAGTCTCTGGGTCGCGAGGCCTACAGCCTCTTTAAGCGCTTCAGGATTCAGGCAACACCCTTTGGAACCTTCGCCCAACGACTATGTGATACGGATGACTTGATCGGCAGGCAGGACCCTTTCGTCCATATCACACAGAGCACTGTTATGCCACTCCACATTTGCCTGCACGATACCCAACCCGCGCTTCTAGCTCTTTGGCGAGCGCGTTAAGCAAATGGTCGTTTTTTTGACAGATCGAAAATAAATCCCAGTGCAGATTTGCCAGCGGGTAGCACCCTTATTCAAACTGGGAAGTGCTGTCTTGACGAATAAAAAAGCTGTTGGAAGTAGTGTCAACAGTGGCGTAAAAGTCTGCCACTGGGGCGGTGCAAAACCACTTGGTACTTCGCCTTGAGGCGGGATTCCATCATATAGCAGGCACTTTCTAAGGCGCAATGGCCGTCAGGCCAACATGCTGTGTTCGGTTTTGACGACCGGGATTTGCTCTGATTGGGCCGGTAGCTTTCGCCGTTCATTTCCAGGATGTTCACATGATGTGGGAGGCAATCCAGTAGTGTGGCGGTCAGACGCTCTGTGCCGAAGGTTTCGGTCCATTTCTCGAAAGACAAGTAGCTTGTGATCAAGGTTGATCCGCATTCGTAACGCTGTGAGATCAGCTCAAACAGCAGTTCCGCCCCGGTTTTGCTCAGCGGCAGGAACCCCAACTCATCAATGATCAGCAGTTTGACCTTCGCCAATTGCCGTTGCAATCGCAGCAGGCGCTTCTCATCTCTGGCTTCCATCAACTCATATACGAGAGAGGCGGCCGTGACGAAGCTGACCGGCATACCCTTCTGGCAGGCAGCCAGACCCAGCCCGAGGGCGATATGTGTTTTGCCGGTGCTTGATGGGCCAAGGGCGATGACTTCTCCTTGCGCTCAATCCATTCACATCGGGCCAGTTCCAATACGATCAACTTGTTGAGCACGGGGATGGCCTTAAAGTCCAAGCTGACCGCTCTCATCTGCAATGCGTCTTTGATGGCGGCATGCAGCATATCCAGTTCAAAACGTTCCAAGAGGCGTAACACCTTCACGTAATCGCGCTTGCCTGCTTCGCCTTGGCGGAGCTCCAACAACCTCTGGTGCGTGCCGAAGGCTTCCGGCAGCTCCCAGTTCTACAAGGGTGCCGCCTGATCAAAGGACATGATCTTGCACTCAATCAGACGCAGGTAATGCACGGGGTCAAACACCACATCGCCACTGTCATCGAAGCGAGATAATCCGCGATTACGCCAGTGGCGCAGTCGATCACAACACGACCCACGAAGCCTTCGATCCAGACCTCGCGGTCGCCATAGGCAACGGGTACAGAGTAATTACAGCGTTGCCTTTGACGACTGTATCCCGGGGGATTCCCACAGGCCCGGTTTTGTGATTCATCCTGTTTGGGAGGATGTGTCATGGCCAATTTACTTTCGATGGACCTCCGGGTCCCGGCATTGGCCACAGCCCGCCAGAAGATGATCTCGCGGTCATGGGCGTCGATCAGGAAAGCCGCCCGGATGACATCACCGTTCCAGCAGGCGAACTCCAGCCCGTCCGAGCACCAGCAGAAGTTGGAGCGCATCAGGATGACTTTGCCGTCATGATTGCGCTCGGGTCGATGAAAGCCGGATCGCTGGAGAAGCAAGTTGTTGCGCGCCATGATCCGCTA
>SPLB01000307.1 GCA_004566265.1 Paracoccaceae bacterium
AGATGATCTGGCGCGTGGCCGGTCGACCTTTATGGTCGAGATGGTCGAGACAGCCGCAATCCTGAACCAAGCGGACAACCGTGCGCTGGTGATTTTGGACGAGATTGGTCGCGGTACCGCAACCTACGACGGTCTGTCTATCGCCTGGGCGACACTGGAACACCTGCACGAGGTCAACCAATCGCGTGCACTGTTCGCAACGCATTACCACGAGCTGACCCAGCTCGCGGCAAAACTCGACGGGGTGGAAAATGCCACCGTGGCCGTGAAGGAATGGGATGGTGAAGTGATCTTCCTGCACGAAGTGCGCAAAGGCGCTGCCGACCGGTCATATGGTGTGCAGGTGGCTCAGCTCGCGGGCTTACCGACGGCTGTCGTCGAACGTGCACGGGATGTTCTGGACATGTTGGAACAAGGCGCAAGGGATCATGGCGCTGCCAAAATCCAAATCGACGACCTTCCACTTTTTGCCGCCGCCCCTGCCCCGCAACCCCGCGCTCCCATAGGTCCGTCTGCGGTTGAAACGCTCCTCGACAACATTCATCCCGATGATCTGTCACCCAAAGAAGCACTTGATGCGCTTTACCGGTTAAAGGACGCAGCACAATAAAACGAAGGCGGCCACCATATGTCGGAGCCGCCTTTCTCATATCTTCGCCGTGGATCTTAGCCGGGGTTGGAGGACACACCGACCTGCGCTGGACGCAGCAGACGGTCGTGCAGCATAAAGCCATCAGCCGACACCTGAATAATGTCGCCAGCTTTGGTGCCAGGTACCGGTGCTTCAAACATGGCTTCGTGTTCTTTGGGGTCGAACCTATCGCCAACCTTCGGTGAAACAATAATTATGCCGTGCTTTTTGAAGATATCGAGGAGCGAGCGGAGAGTCAGTTCTACCCCTTCGATCAGCGCGCCGGAAACTTCTTTCTGCTCGTCTGTGGCGGCTTCAACAGCGCGCTTCAGGTTGTCATAGACCGGCAGAAGGTCGCGCGACAGCTTGGAACCACCGTACTGTTCTGCTTCGCGGCGCGCTTTGTCGCCACGCTTGCGGGCGTTCTCAGCATCGGCCAGCGCGCGCATAAAACGGTTCTTATAGTCATCGCGCTCGGCCCGGAGGGTTTCAAGCTCCAGCGCTTCAGCATCGATTTCTTCTAGTTCAGCCGCCAGCTCTTCGGCTTCCGCGTCTGCAATATCGTCCAGAAATTCGTCGTTCTTGGGCTCTGCCATGTTTCACCTCTAACTCCGGTCGGAGAGCAGCTTTCCGACCAGCTGTGCCGTGTAATCTACAATCGGCACGATCCTTCCGTAATTTAGGCGCGTCGGACCGATCACGCCCACCGCACCGATGATGTTTCGATCCGCGTTCATATATGGAGACACCACCAAAGAGGAACCCGAAAGTGAGAAAAGTTTGTTCTCGGAGCCAATAAAAATGCGCACTCCATCTCCATCCTCGGTCAGTTGCAAAAATTCGGCAATGTCCCGCTTGCGTTCAAGGTCATCAAACAGCTCTCTGATCTTGTCAAGTTCTTCAATCGATCCCTCTTCCGCCAGCAGATTCGACCGCCCGCGCACAATCAGACGGGCCTGATCCGCGCCCTGCGTCTCCCAAACGGCCAAGCCGCTGTCGATGAGATCAGAGGCCAATGTATCAATCTCTTGGCGGCGCCTTTCAATTTCACCCTGCATGATGCGACGTACATCGCTCAGTTTCCGTCCTTCGATCGAAGAATTCAGGAAATTCGCCGCTTCGCGCATTGAACTTGGTGTCTGCCCCGGCGGTGGTGTAAACAGGCGATTTTCCACATGCCCATCCGAGAAGACCAGAACCACCAGTGCACGGTCTGCAGCCAGACTGACAAATTCTATATGTCGAATTTCGGCTTCATGTTTGGGTGTCAGGACCAGAGATGCCCCCTGTGTCACACCAGACAGTGCCGCACCCACGCGGTTTAACACACGTTCTACATCGTCAGAGTTTTCTCCAAGGGTTGCATCGATCCGGTCCCTGTCTATCGCGCTTGGGTCCCCCATCTGCAACAGCCCATCGACGAACAAACGTAGACCCGCCTGGGTTGGAATGCGGCCGGCACTGACGTGCGGACTGTCTAGCAGACCAAGGTATTCCAAATCCTGCATCACATTTCGAACCGTGGCGGCGGAAACCTTTTCGCTGAGCGAACGCGTCAACGTCCGGCTACCCACTGGACCTCCGGTATCCAAATAATTTTCAACCACCACGCGAAACACTTCACGTGAGCGGTCATTCATCTCGTCCAGGATGGATTTAGAGTCTGTCATGGATCTTTCGCTCTGGTCCGAAACCACCATAGAGTTGGCTGCTTGAGATGTCACTAAAGCGCATGGGATGAAATGGTCAATCGCCCTTGCGTCGCGCCCCTCACGAGCGGTATCTCGGGTTCAAGCAAAAAAGGATATTGCCATGCGACCCTCTGGACGTGCCCTCAATGAAATGCGTGCCGTGTCGATCGAGACCGGCTTCACCAAACATGCAGAAGGCTCTTGCCTGATCAAGATGGGCGACACCCATGTTCTTTGTACCGCAACGATCGACGAACGTGTCCCGCCGTTCATCAAAGGATCCGGCCTTGGCTGGGTCACAGCAGAATACGGCATGCTGCCCCGTGCGACCAACACCCGCATGCGTCGCGAAGCAGCCTCTGGCAAACAAGGCGGTCGCACCGTTGAAATCCAACGTCTGATCGGTCGGGCGCTGCGCGCCGGCGTGGACCGCGTGGCGCTTGGCGAACGTCAAATCACCGTCGACTGTGATGTGCTGCAAGCCGACGGCGGAACCCGATGCGCCGCGATCACCGGCGGCTGGGTGGCCCTACGCCTTGCCGTTAACAAGCTGATGAAAGCAGGCGTTGTGAAGATGGATCCGCTGGTGGACCCTGTGTCCGCGATTTCTTGTGGAATCTACGCCGGCCAGCCGGTGCTGGATCTGGATTATCCCGAAGATTCTGAAGCCGGTGTTGACGGAAACTTCATCATGACAGGCTCGGGTAAACTGATCGAAATCCAGATGTCTGCGGAAGGTTCTGTTTTCTCGCGCGAGCAGATGAACGAGCTGATGGATCTGGCCGCAAAAGGCACGTCCGAGCTTGCCGAAATCCAAAAGTCTGTTTGCGCATGACCCGAAAATTTGCAAGTGACACCCTGCTGGTCGCAACGCATAACAAAGGCAAACTGGGCGAGATCGCGGAGATCCTCGCCCCCTTTGGGGTCAAAGTGATAGGCGCCAGCGAGATGGGTTTGCCCGAACCGGAAGAGACCGAAGACAGCTTTGTCGGCAATGCCCGTATTAAGGCCCATGCGGCTGCCAAGGCGACAGGCCTGCCGGCGCTGTCTGATGACAGCGGTATTACCATCGACGCGCTTGATGGCGCCCCTGGTGTTTATACTGCTGATTGGGCAGAAACCGGAGATGGACGCGATTTCATGCAAGCCATGACCCGCGCCAATAATGAGATCACAGCCAAGGGCCCAGATGCGCCGCGCACCGCCCAGTTTCGCTGCACCTTGGTGATCGCATGGCCTGATGGTCATGATGAGGTTTTCGAAGGCGTCATGCCGGGCTCTCTTGTCTGGCCGATCCGCGGCGAAGGCGGCTTTGGCTATGACCCGATGTTCATGCCCGAAGGACTGGATGTGACATGCGCGCAGATGCCCAAGGATGAGAAAAACAAAATCTCCCACCGAGGCCGTGCAATGGCGCAATTCGTTCAGGGTTGCTTCGGTGCTTGAAGATTGGCGCAACGGGGGATTTGGCCTCTACGTCCACTGGCCGTTTTGCCAGGCCAAATGCCCCTACTGCGACTTTAACAGCCATGTGGTTTCCCGGATCGATCAGAAGGACTGGGTGACCGCGTATAAGTCAGAGCTCGCCCGCGTGGCAGAACTCGCACCAGACCGGGTGCTGAATTCTATTTTCTTCGGCGGCGGCACCCCGTCGCTCATGCATCCAGACTCTGTTGCGGCCGTTATTGAGGCTGCGCAGGAGATCTGGAGCTTTGCAAACGATATTGAGATCACATTAGAGGCCAACCCCGGATCGGTGGAGGCCGGGCGTTTTGCAGGCTACCGAGATGGCGGTGTGAACCGTGTTTCCATGGGATTTCAGGCACTCAATGACGACGACTTGCGTCGCCTCGGGCGCATCCATACCGTGGCCGAGGGCAAAGCTGCGTTTGATATCGCGCGTGATTGCTTCGACCGCGTCAGCTTTGATTTAATCTACGCCCGTCAGGGTCAAACGCTAGACAACTGGAAAGCGGAGCTTCGCGAGGCGCTGGCTATGGCTGTTGACCACCTGTCCCTCTATCAGCTTACCATCGAAGAAGGTACAGCCTTTGGCGACCGCTACGCCCGCGGCAAGCTGCGGGATTTGCCGACCGATGACACCGCAGCTGACATGTACAAGGCCACGCAAGAAATATGTGCGGACTTTGACTTGCCGGGCTACGAGATTTCTAACCATGCCCGCCCCGGCGCAGAAAGCCGCCACAACCAAATTTATTGGCGATATGGCGACTATATCGGGATCGGTCCCGGCGCGCATGGGCGCCTCACATCCAATGGCACCCGTTTCGCCACAGAGTCCATCCGTGCCCCGGGCGCGTGGCTCCAAGCCGTGAATAATGGCTCCGGTGAGCAGCTGGCCACAGCTCTGTCCCGCGAAGATGAAATCGCGGAATATATGATGATGGGGATGCGTCTGCACGAGGGTCTCGACCTGCGGCGCTATGAAAGTCTCGCCGGCGTGGCGATGAATAATGACAAAATTATGCACTTGCAAGCCATCGGTATGATTGCACTGGACGGCCCTTATTTGCGGGCTACAGTGCGAGGACGGGCTGTACTTAACGCTGTTCTGCGTGAGTTTTTGGCGGATTGAGAAAATGCGATTACTTTTTGCCTGTCTCGGACTGATTTCAATGGGGCTGGCATTCATCGGTGTTGTGCTCCCCCTTC
>SPLB01000308.1 GCA_004566265.1 Paracoccaceae bacterium
CCATGGCAACCCTTTGGCCCCCCGCGCGTGACATGGCGGCGCGATGTTTCGCAGACCGCCACCGTCCGATGTGTTGCTGTCCGGCGCGGGCCTTGACCTGTTTGATTCAGAAGAAAGCTGCGCGCCCGAGAAAAATCGGGATGTCCAGCGCGGCGGGGTCTTTGACGGCTTTGGTCAGGTTTCAGATCTTCAGTGACGTCCTTTAGAAGTTGTTTTCGCAGACCGAGTCTGGCTAAGTGGATGCGGGTCCTGCCTTTTAATGGCTCCTGAATGGCAGCCACAGGACAATTCCATCGGGCAAGACTTGAGCTTTGCTCGGGAAGTCCCTATTGCGGGCGCATGCGACTTCTATTTTTGGGCGATGTGATGGGGCGCGCGGGGCGTGCGGCCGTCACCGAAAATCTGCCGCGTCTGCGCGACGAATGGCGGCTCGATTTTGTTGTGATCAATGGCGAAAACGCATCTAATGGGATGGGGCTTTCCGGCGATCATGCAAAGGTGCTGTTTGACGCGGGCGCGGATTGCGTCACGCTCGGCGATCATGCCTTCGACCAGAAGGACATGCTGCAACACATTGAACAGGACAGCCGCATTGTTCGCCCTTTGAACTTTGCCAAAAATGCGCCCGGAAAGGGCTACCGTCTGTTCACTGCGTCCCAAGGGCGCAAGGTGCTTGTGGTGCAAGCGCTGGGCCAGGTGTTTATGAAACGCGCCTTTGATGACCCTTTTGGAGCTGTTGAAGGGGTGCTTAAGAAACATCCACGCGGTGGTCTGGCGCAGGCCATTATTGTGGACATGCACTGCGAAGCCACCTCCGAAAAGATGGCCATGGGGCATTTCTGCAATGGCAAAGCCTCGCTGGTGGTGGGTACCCACACCCATATCCCGACGGGCGATGCGCAGATCCTCGGAGGCGGCACGGCGTACCTCACTGATGCGGGTATGTGCGGCGATTATGATTCCGTTATCGGCATGGACAAGGCGGAACCTATGCGCCGGTTCCTCACTGGCATGCCAAAGGGGCGGTTTACCCCCGCCAATGGTCCGGCCACCCTGTCGGGTGTCTATGTGGAAACCGACGACCGCACCGGAGCGGCAACCCGCGTGGAAATGGTGCGCCAAGGCGGCCGCCTGCAACAGTCAGGCCCCAGCCGCTAAAGTGATTTGGGAGCTGCCGCAGAGCTACCGGTGGCCCCAATCAGCTTTTGGTCCAGCTTGCCGCTGGGCGATTTTGGTGCGATCAGCCAATCCAGCAGATGCTGAAACTCAAACTTCTATTCTCAGAGCTTCAAAGCGCTCGGTCAAAGGCCTGAGCAATGTATTCTTTTCCATTCTTACGGGAATATAACCTCAGAGCTTGCTCCACGTGCTGCGATAAGCGACACTGTGCGGCGGGCCGGGTTGCACTTGGTCCGTAATTTCTACCGGACAAAGACCACTTCTGATGCAAATCTTTGAATTTGGCGCACAAGTTTTCGGCTCAAACGGCAATGCCTTCTTGGCGATGTTCATTGTTCTGGCCATGTTCTTGGCCTTCCTGCGCGAAACCTACCCGACCGAGGTGGTGGCGCTTTGTGGAGTCTGCGCCTTGCTGGTCACGGGCGTTCTGCCCTATGACGCGGCGATTGCGGTGCTGTCAAACCCCGCGCCTTGGACCATCGCTGCCATGTTTCTGATTATGGGGGCACTTGTGCGCACCGGTGCGTTGGAGGCCTTCACCGCAACTGCCAAAGCTCAGGCCCAGGTGCGCCCAAAACTGGCGGTTGCCTTGCTGATGGGATTTGTTGTGTTGGCCTCGGCTGTGGTGTCAAACACCCCCGTTGTTGTGGTGATGATTCCGGTCTTTGTTCAAATTTCGCGCACCCTTGGTGTCCCGGCGTCCAAGCTTTTGATCCCGCTGTCTTATGCCGCTGTCCTGGGGGGCACGCTGACCCTGATCGGAACCTCCACCAACCTGCTGGTCGATGGTGTGGCCCGCGCCGAAGGGCTTGCAGCGTTTTCGATTTTCGAGGTGACGCCGTTGGGTCTGATCCTTGTGGCCTGGGGCATGCTGTACCTGCGGTTTATCGCGCCGCGTCTGCTGCCGGATCGGGACAGTATGGCGTCGCTCCTGTCGGATCGCTCCAGCATGAAGTTTTTTACTGAGGCCGTGATACCGCCCGACAGCAACCTGATTGGGCGCGCGGTCACAGGCGTGCAGCTTTTTAAACGCCCTGGGGTGCGGCTCATTGATGTGATCCGCGGTGACGTCTCATTGCGGCGCAATTTGCAAGCGGTGGAGCTGAAGGTGGGAGACCTCGTGGTTTTACGCACGAAAATGACGGAACTTTTGGGTCTGCAGAGCAACAAAGAATTGCAACGCGTCGATCAGATTTCCGCCGTGGAGACCAAAACCGTCGAAGTGCTGATCACCCCCGGCTGTCGCCTCGTAGGGCGCGGTCTGGGCGAGATGCGCCTGCGGCGGCGCTACGGTGTGTATGTCTTGGCAGTGCATCGGCGCAATCAGAATATTGGCGTACAACTGGATGATCTGGTGGTGCGCGTCGGCGATACGCTGCTTTTGGAAGGCGCGCCGGGTGATATTCAGCGGCTCGCGGCGGATATGGATATGGCTGATGTCTCGCAGACCACCGAGCGCGCTTTTCGCCGCAGCCATGCGCCGTTGGCGATTCTTGCACTGATCGGTCTTGTTATGGGCGCGGCATTTGGGCTGGCACCAATCCTGATGCTCTCGATTTTGGCTGTCGGGTTTGTTCTCGTGACCCGGTGTATTGACGCAGATGAAGCCTTTTCTTTTGTCGATGGGCGCTTGCTGGCGCTTATCTTTTCCATGCTGGCGATTGGAGCTGCTCTGGACAGTGCAGGCGCGGTTGAATTGATCGTTGATGCGGTGGCGCCCGCCCTCTCCATGCTGCCGCCG
>SPLB01000309.1 GCA_004566265.1 Paracoccaceae bacterium
CGGTATAGCCACCTTGAAACACCAGAGGCAAAGGCCCGCATTCGACGCGCTGGTTACTGCTGATTGTCCACTAAGGGAGACGTTCCCGCGCTAATCGGGGAAAGGCGGCTGCGAGCCATATTTACAAATGCTGAGTTATGAACAAAGATCGGGTATGTTCGAAAATTCCCTCGTTCTTGCTCGCTTACCAATTCAGTCCGGCGTCGTCCTTGGTATCCTGCCGCTACCTGTTCATTTTCTGCTTCCGCTTGAACTTTCACATCAATTGGCGGCAATAACTTTAGTCCTAATCGCAGGTGTTTACCTTGGCTATGCGTTTAAAGATGGACGGGTTCGAATAATCCTGATTGAGCTACTGGGCGTGCTCGGATTTGCCGCTGCCGCATGGCTTGGGATCAATGGCTATCCCTTGGTCATCCTTGTAGCCCTTACTTTGCATGGTTGTTGGGATTTCCTGCACAACAGTGTTATCAATACCGATATGCCGCGCTGGTACATCCCGTTTTGCGCGGTGTGCGACTGGATCATGGCACGGAGCCTCTTTGTAGTTTGGAAAGTCGGCGTTTGAACACTGTGTAGTATAGTCAAAGCAGACACTTATTGTATTTGCTCTAACGGCAGGACCGTGCTCGCGCATCGGGCCTGTGTTGTCGGGCCGTGAGCGTCTTGTTTAGGGTAGGGCGCCCATCAAAGGAGCGGTCTAGAAATCCTTATTCGTTCTCGCGCCGTCCAGGGGATTCGCGCGGGCGTCGTATGAGAGTGTTGTTTGTACCTTCCCCTTGGATCCACACTTTTCGCAGCGGCCCTTGATGGGGTTGCATTTACTGACCTGATGGATTGCCCCCGTGTCCGTGGTTTTCCCGGTGTGGCCGCATCGTGGGCAGGTGAGATAGAGCGTGTTTATGCTGTGGGGGTAAAGAAAGAACACAGAAAGGGAAAGTGAGCCCCTTGCCAAGAACGGCAAATCGTTACGCCCTGTTTTTGTTACGTGTAACAAAAACTCGCGAGTTTCATGGGGTAATAAGTACTTGATTTTATTGGCGCACCTGAGAGGATTCGAACCTCTGGCCTCTGCCTTCGGAGGGCAGCGCTCTATCCAGCTGAGCTACAGGTGCATCGTTTAGGCGGCGGTATACTTCGGGGTATGCGTTTCTGCAATGGGAAAATGTTATTTATTTCCCTCGGCTTCAGTTTGATCGGGCAACTGTCTTCCGGCAAACTAGCACATGTAAAGCCAACCGCAGACGCACAAAAAAAGCGCGGTTAACCCCGCCATGTGCGAACTTCGCCGCAGTCCATATGGACAAAATTAGAGCCATAGTACCGTCCCACCCCACCGGCACGGCAGGATTGCGCCGCTTTGGCCATCTGCGACACAGAACGCGAGGTCAGACGAAGATCAGCCGCCTGGCCGCGCATGTGCAACGAATTTTTGGCAACACCGCGGGACCGACTGCGCAGAGCCGAATTCGTAGAGGGACTGCGGTAGCCCGACAACAGCAGGTAAGGTTCAGAGCTTTCTAGAAGGTTAAGTGAGGCCGCCATAATATCTATGGTTCGCGTGTCGATCGCCTTGACTTCATCCCGGCGCCAGTCCCGCATGAAGTGGTTCACTTCTTTCAGTGCATCTTTGATGTATTTGCCGTCGATCCAATAGATCATATCGATCCGTTCGCCGGTTCGCCCCGAGTACATTCGAATACGTCTAACATCTCCGCCACCACGAAGAAATCCCGCCGCGTTTGAGTAAGTGGGTGCGGCAGCCACAGCTGTTGCAGCGAATGCCCCAAGGAGTGCTCTTCGGCTTAAGCCTCTGCTGTTTTCTACCATTCTAGCGCTGTCCCGTACGCTTGTAGTTATTTTTCCAGTCGTTGCTGGATGTTTCTTCACTTTTTGTTACGTTTTGAGGGTATGACACAACACTATATTTCTGCCAAGTAGAGCTTTGTTAATCGAGGCAGGTTCCGGAAATTTCGGCGGAAATTTGCGCAAATTGGGAAAAGAGCTACACTTTTCCCCGTAAAATGATCGCTCGACAGTGCTTCAAGCGCGGGATGTGACCGACACGGGCAACTACGAATTGCGCGTTAAGGCCAATGTGAATACACATCCACAGAACAGAGTTATCTGTGGTAGAGAAAAATATGACGGTTGTTGATGTGAGACTGGGAGCCTTTGACAGAATGCCGACAAAACGCCTTTTGCTTGACTGGAAACTCCTCCAGATCTGCGGCTTCGCTATTGCCCTTGGTGTTTCAGCCCCAATCACTGCAACCGCGCAGGACAGCGCTGCTTCTGCAGGCTTTCGTCAAGCCATTGCCGAGATGGCTTGGGAAGATGAAGCTGTTGCAGGATTTTACCGTAGCAATGGATTTAAGGCAATTTGGACTGGCTCGGATACGTCCTCGGCGCAACGGCGGTCTGCTTTGTTGCAGGCCTTGAGCGAAGCACCGCGCCATGGACTGCCGGATATGACAGCAACCGTCAACGCGCTGCTGTCCCAAATGCGTTCTGTTCAATCGACCCGTCAGCTGGCTGAAATCGAAGTGGCGCTAAGCCGCGCGATGGTAGATTACGCACGCGATATTCAGACCGGTCTCCTGGTCCCGTCGCGTATTGACGACGGCATGGTGCGCAAAAAACGCAAGGTCGATATCGATAAGCTGCTTGCCGGCATGCAGACCGAGCGCCCCTCTGCATACATGCAGTCACTGGTCCCTCAGTCTCCGCAGTATCGCGCGTTACTGCGTGAAAAGTTGCGCCTTGAAGCTGCGATTAATATGGGCGGTTGGGGCGAAACTGTTCCCAATGGCAAACTGGAGGCGGGTGCCAAAGGGGCTGGGGTCGTGGCCCTGCGCAACCGGCTGGTCTCCATGGGCTATATGGATCGCAGCCTGTCAAATGAGTTTGACACAAAGCTGCAGGACGCCGTGAGACACTTTCAGGAGGATCATGGCCTGAACGTCGATGGGGTTGCCGGGGCGGGCACGATCCAGGAAATCAATCGCCCGGTTGAGGACCGTCTGAAATCTGTGCTTGTTGCAATTGAGCGCGAACGCTGGTTGGACCCAGAGCGCGGCGAACGCCACGTCCTTGTCAATCAAACCGACTTTACGGCAAAGATCGTGGATCAGGGCGAGGTAACATTTGTCACCCGTTCTGTGATTGGCAAACACACGTCCGACCGGCGCACGCCTGAATTCTCGGACACCATGGAACATATGGTTATCAATCCAAGCTGGTACGTCCCGCGTTCAATCGTAACCAAGGAATATCTGCCGAAGCTGAAGACCAATCCAAATGCCCATAGTTACATTGAAATCACCGACAATAGAGGTCAGGTGGTGAACCGCGACACAATGGACTTTAGCCAGTTTACCGCGCGCAGTTTCCCATTTTCAATGCGTCAGCCGCCGAGTTCACGCAATGCTCTGGGTTTGGTGAAGTTCATGTTTCCAAACAAACATAATATCTACCTCCATGACACGCCGGCGAAGAACCTGTTCTCGCGGGAGGTGCGCGCCTACTCGCATGGTTGCATCCGTTTGGCGCAGCCTTTTGAGTTTGCCTACGCGCTTTTGGCAAAGCAGTCAGAGGACCCGAAAGCCTTCTTCCATCGCACGTTAAACTCCGGACGGGAGACCAAGGTAAACCTCGAAAAACACGTACCGGTGCACATTATCTATCGCACCGCGTTCATCGACGAGACAGGATCACCGCAGTTTCGCCGCGATGTTTATGGGCGTGACGCAAAGGTTTGGGATGCTTTGGAACGGGAAGGGGTGGCGCTTCCCGGATTTCAAAGCTAAAGGCAGGGGCCAGATCACCAGTCAGGAGGAACGGCCCCATGTTCACTGTTCGCACGATTGCTGAAACCCTCGGCGCTGAGGCTGCTGGCAA
>SPLB01000310.1 GCA_004566265.1 Paracoccaceae bacterium
AAATCGGCAAAAAATACAATGGAGCTTATTGTGAAAAACACGACTTTTATGCGGTTGCTTTTGGCGTCGACCGCATTCACCGTTGCGGCCCCTGTCGTCGCGCAAGCGCAGGAGCAGCTGGATTACCCGGGTGAGGTCTTCCAGCTCGACGAAATTATTGTGTCCGCGTCTCGGAACGAACAATCTGTCTTGGATGTGCCCCGTTCGGTCACGGTGATATCCTCTGAGGCCGTAGAAGACAGCTTGGGGCGTGGGCAGGATATTAATGATGTGCTTGCCACTCTTGTGCCCGGCATGGGAACGTCTAATCGCAACCTCAACAGCAAAGGGCAGAATAATATTCGCGGTCGACGCGCCTTATTGCTGATCGACGGGGTTCCGCAAAACAATGGGTTCCTCGATTTCGGGATGGAGCTGTCTGCGATTGATCCCCACAACATCGAACGAATCGAAGTCATTCGAGGAGGGTCGGCAATTTACGGTTTGGGCGCGCAGGGCGGTATTATAAATGTTCTAACGCGCCGCCCGCAGGCGGGGGAGACTCGTTACCGCAGCACCGTTGGCATGTCCTTACAGGGCGAAAGCAGCGAGTCCCTGTCTTGGAAACTTAATCAGCAAGCCGAAGGCGGAAACGATCAACTTCAATGGCGACTTGGTGCCGGATTTGAGAAGCGCGGCGGCAGCTTCGATGCGGGGGGGAAACGGCTACCGTCGATTAACACCGCTGACTATATGGATAATTTGACGCTGAACGGTGCGGTAAACTATGATTTGGACGCGTCTCGGTCGGTTCGTTTCGGTTTCGGGTATCGTCAAATCAAGGACAACGATGGCTGGTGCGCCACCGGCGCGGACCCGGCCAATGGCGTCACCGCGGATGCCGTCCATTGTGGTGCGGGTGTGAATGCCGTTATCGGCGAAGTTGATGCTCTGGGTAATACAGCGGTGCCCAACAACGTTGTCCGGAAATTTGCAAACGCGCAGATTGGATACCGTGACGAGAGCTTTGCCTTGGGCACGCTGGAGCTCACTGGCTATTGGATGGGTGTGGACACCGAGACGTATACCTTCGCGATGCGGGACCGTAACCCTGGTTCCCCGACCGTGGGCGGGAAAGTATTCGGCAACAACGAGACGGATTTTGACCGCACTGGAATACGCAGTGGCATAACCAGCACGTTGGGCTGGGCGGACGTCACCTGGGGCTTTGATTATGAACAAGCGACATTTAGTCAGCCCAACACGATTGGTTTCGTGAACGTTACCCCGGACGTAAAACGAAACATTACAGCTGCATATGCCCAATTCCGAAGTGAACTGTCGGCCAAGACGGCGCTGACTTATGGGCTGCGCTATGAATATGCCGAGCTGAAAGTGGATGACTTCACCGTTGGAAACGCATTTCCGAATGCCGGTAAGCAAGTCGCTGGCGGCACGGAAAGCTTCTCTGAAGCTCTGCTCAACTTTGGAGTGACTCATTACCTGACCGACAATCATCAGATTTTTGCATCGTTTGCCGAAGGGATATCAACCAATGAGGTGCTGCGCGACATCCGTGCGGGTAATACTGACACCATCAGTGGTGGCCTGCGGCCGGTCAAGACAGACAACTACGAAATCGGCATCCGCGGTGCGCAGGACTCTTGGGACTATTCGTTGGCAGCCTTCTACAATGAGTCCGATCTCGGCGCGACGCTGCGCCCGTCCGATGATGGCAGTTTTCTCATTAGTGAGCGCGCGCCTGAACGCGTATGGGGCGCCGAGTTGACCTTCGGGTATGACATTTCGCCGGTGCTGCGCGCCAGTGGTCTGCTCTCCTGGCAGGAAGGAGAGCGCAAGCTGGCCGGGTCCTCATCATGGCAGCCCTTGGACGGGTCGCGGATCGCACCGCTCAAGGCGGTTATGAACCTAACCTATGATGCCGCCAATTGGGGCGTTTACAGTTTGGGAGTGATCCATTCCGGCAGCCGGGACAAAGGCGACGAGATCACAAGCGGCGCAAGGCACCCGGTCGAGAGCTTCACAGTGGTGAATGCCGGCGGAAAATGGGATCTGGGCAACGGGCAACTTTCGGTGGGCGTCGAGAACCTTTTTGACACTGACTACATCCCTCCCTACGTTCAGTCCGCGCAGAGTTCGAGCCGATATTTCGGTGCTCCAGGACGCCGTGTCTTTGCCAGCTACGTTCTTGATTTCTGACCGCTTCAGCATGTCTACAATCTGAAGTGTGCAATGAATGGTCGCCGTTAAATCGGCGGCCATTGTGTCCAGCCGAACGGTTGCTGTCATTTTCTTTGAAAATATCCGACTCAATGATTCGATGTCTGTCAGAGCGGTGGTCACTCCCGTCTACACGGTTAATACCGTGTGAGGCGATGTGTTCATCGCTCGGCCATTTTGGGGCGGGCGAAAGAAACTTCAGTCCGCGGGCACAATGGCTGCGTGAAAGTTCGGTGCAACGCAAGGGTAGGACCACCGTTCGCCCTCGTATGGCGCAATGCACTGTTATCAATCAACCGCATCTGCCGTACGCCGTGGCGTTCGTGTACATTGACCAAAAGATTCTTTGTTTGAAACCGGCGTGCTCATACGAGGTCGGCGCAATTGCATCCCTGCGACGTAAAGTACAACGCACATTTCGATATACAATGTCGCGCTGAAGAGGCGCCGATCGCCAGACCTTCTGTGTGTTGCCGAGATGGCCTGGGTGCATTCACCGGGCGGCACGCTTGGTCGTTATCAGTGTATCGTCGACACCACCCAGCAACAAGCTTTGCGCGTGCAAACCTGTTGCAGCTCGCCAGTTTCGTGCCCAGTGTGCATGCAGATTTTTTAGGCCCAGAAATTCAAAACGAACGTGATGTATCGGTGAACCATACGAGTGGATCCGTTCATCTCCATTGAAAGGATCCAGTCCCGAATGGGCGATCACCAAGGGCGTGACACATGCCTCGTATTCAATCCGCACGAGCTGAAAGATCTGGCTCCAATCGCCTCAGTTGCGGATGACGGATCTGAACTGCTCCAAAAGCCAGGTGTGGAGAGGATTATTTGCATCGCGGACATGTCGCACGGCGTGAATATGGAACGCGCCACCTTCGATTGGCAAAGGCTTGTATGCGATGTTGAACCGCTGTCCATTTGATTTTGCAACCCGGCTCGGAAGTGTCACCAGGAGATCGGAGTTTTCAACGATGGAGAGTGCCGAAAAAAGTGACGGCACAATCGTCTGGATTTTCCTCTTGAACCCCTGCAAATGAAGCGCGTGATCTAACATGTTTCTTATCTGCCCATGAGGGGAAATCAGCAGGTGATTGGCCGCTGCGATGCGCTCCAGTGTAAGATTGCCGGAAAATAGAGGATGGTCGCTACGTCCTGCAAGGACGTAGTGCTCGGAATACAGCTTTTCGGCGACGAATGTGCTGTCGTTCCCCAGAGGCAAATCAAAATACCCAACCGACAAATCAATCTGCCCTTGCACCATCGCATCCAACGCTTCCTTGTTTGCAAGAGGAAAGGCGTGGACGTTCATGTTTGGGGTGTCTTTTCTCAATTGAGCAACAAGTTGCGGGAGGACACCGGTCAATTCGTAGTCAAATGCCCCAATCCTTAGGTCAGTTGCAGCCTCAGCAGGGACAAACTCACGTGTTTCGTCCAAAGTTTCGGAAATGAGACGTACAATTTTCCGCACCCGTGGTGCGAGTTCGAGGGCAAGTGATGTCGGTTCCAGACCATGTGCACGCCGCAAGAACAGCGGATCGTTGTATATGTTGCGCAGACGCTTCAGCGCGTGGCTGACAGCAGGCTGAGTAAGCCCCATCTCTTGCGCAACAATTGTCGCTTTTCTGTGTCTGATTGTGCCAAGGAAGACCAGCAGAATGGTTGTGTCGATCAGTCTGAGATCAACTTTATTTATATCTCTCATAGAATCAATTCATTATTCTAGAATTCGAACTTCGTCTAGCGTTCATAAAAATTATATGAAACAAGTTTGCGCCGCAGGGGTACAGAGATGGCCGAAATCCAACTAAACAACATCGGTAAGCGTTGGGGCTCTTTTGTGGGGGTCGAAAACTTTGACCTGACGATTGCGGACAGGGAATTCCTTGTCCTTCTCGGTCCCTCAGGTTGCGGTAAAACCACCACAATGCGCATGATCGCAGGGCTCGAAGACGTCACTGAGGGTGATATCCTCATTGACGGAAAACGCGTGAACGACATGGATCCCAAAGACCGGGACGTGGCCATGGTTTTCCAGTCGTATGCGCTCTATCCAAATATGAGTGTTTACGAAAATATCCGTTTCCCGCTCAAGGTTCGTGGGATCGATCCTGCGACGCATGACGAGAAGGTGCGTCGTGCCAGCGCGATGGTCGAACTGGATGACTTCCTACACCGTAAGCCCGCTGAACTGTCCGGCGGTCAACGTCAACGCGTTGCCTTGGCTCGCGCCATCGTGCGCGAACCAAATGTCTTCCTGATGGATGAGCCTCTGTCTAACCTTGATGCCAAGCTTCGTGTCTCGACACGCGCACAGATCAAGAACCTTAGCCACGAGCTGGCGGTGACCACAATATACGTGACCCATGACCAGATCGAAGCGATGACTCTTGCAGATCGCGTGGTGATCATGAAGCAGGGCGTTGTGCAACAAGTTGGTTCGCCTATTGAAATATACGACCGGCCTGCAAACGCCTTTGTTGCCAGCTTTATTGGCAATCCAGCGATGAACCTGATGGACGGCGAGGTCAAAGACGGCACGTTCACCGCACAGAACGTTGAAGTTACAGGGCTGTCCGCGCCCGATGGCCCTTTGACCTTGGGCTTCCGCGCCGAGGATGCAACTGTTGTAGCGTCTGACGCGCAAATCAATGCCCCGATTTACACAATGGAACTTTTGGGCGATGCCACTATGGTGTCTGTGCGCATTGGCGATGCATTGGTGTCGGTCAAAACTGACAAGAGCTATCGCGCCGCTATCGGCGAGACTGTCTCGATAAGAGTGTCCCCAGACCACTGCCATTTGTTCGATGCCGACTCTGGCGCACGGATTGGTGGGTAACCAAAAAAGTAAGACCGCGAATGCGGCTCAAACGGGTGTGCGCTTAAAAGATGCACTCAATCTCACAGGGAGAATAAGCATGTATTTAAAGAAACTATGTGTCGCAGGGGCGATCGCTGGCCTTATGGGAACAGCTGCATATGCTGCGGACTGTGGGCCCTCTGGTCAGTCAATCCGCATTCTGGCCAGCGACTTTCCGGCCATTCACGCCGTTGTCGGCGCAGCGAAAGAAAGCTGCGGTGCTGCGGCTGCGGAGTTTTCGCCCAACCACACCACTGAGGCGCGTCAAATCATGAACGCGGCTCTGACACCGGATCCGGCAGAATACACCAGCGTGATTGTAGCCAACTCTACACTGACCCAGCTGATGAATGGCGGTCTTGTGCGCCCGCTCAATGATTTGGTGGACAAGTATGGCGCCAATATCCCAGACAATCTGAAAATCACGATTGATGGGAATGTCATGGCCATTGCGTTCATGGCCAACTCTCAGCACCTGTTTTCGCGTAAGGATATCCTCGCCCAGGTTGGCATTGACAGCGTTCCGGGAACCTATGATGAGGTGATTGCAGCGGCAAAAGCCATCCGCGAAGCCGGTATCATGGAATACCCAATCGTCATGAACATGAAAACCGGCTGGAACGTGGGTGAATCCTTCAACCTGGTGTTCCTTGCGCATGGTGGCCAGTTCTTTGAGCCCGGTTCGGCTGAGCCAACAGTTAACAGCGAAGCAGGCATTGCTGCGTTGGAAACTCTGAAGGAGATGGTTGCCTACGCGCATCCGGACCACTTGACCCAAGCATCCAACGAGACCCAGGGTCTCTGGGAGGCCGGCGATGCCGCACTTGGTATTATGTGGGGCTCACGCGGGGCGCCGATACTTGATGACGAAGGCTCAAGTGCACAGGTGACATCGAATACTGTTCTCTCGGCGGCTCCGTCGGTTGAGCCAGGCGGAACGCCCGGTGCAACGCTGTGGTGGGACGGTTTCACCATCTCTGCCAACGTGCCTGACGCCGACGCTGAGGCGACGTTTGCAGCGCTTGCAAACGCCCTGACTCCAGAGATGGTCGCGGCCAACAATGACGATGCGGTGTGGCTGGTGGATGGTTTCAAACCGGGTCCAGCTGCAGCAGGTGTTGCTGCAACTGCGCGAGGCGGTGCTGAGCCGTACCCAATGCTTCCGCAAATCGGCTTGCTGCATGCCGCATTGGGATCTGAGCTGTCAGATTTCCTGAAAGGCGACGAAAGCGCAGAAAAAGCGTTGGCGGATGTCGAAGCTGCATACACCACGGCCGCTAAAGAAGCAGGCTTCCTGAAGTAAAGGCCGCGTGAGGGAGCGCATTCTCGCTTCCTCACCCTTTTCCCATTTCCGAACGAGACAAGTGTCATGAAACACCGCACATTCCTCTGGTTCATTCTGCCCACGCTGTCAGCGATGATCCTTTTCATCGCACTCCCGATCGTATCTGTCTTCGTTCAGTCACTGTTTGTCGAGCACGAGCAAGTTTTGGTCGTCTCCGAAAGCTGCGGACCCTTTGGCTGTAAAGACACCACATCCGTCGACCTCGAGGCGACGCAAAAGCTGCGTGAAGAAGCGCCTCTTGGCAAGTTCAACGGACTTGGTACGTATTTCAACCGGTCGCACCTCGCGACTGCAGAGATCGGCGAAGCCTGGGCAAATACAGAAACCTTTGGCGAATTTTGGAAAGAGGTGAGCAATCTTCCATTCTATGGGGCGCTCACGTTTACCTTAACCTATACATTTATCGTTACCCCGCTCGTGCTGATACTTGGCATGGCCGTTGCGGTAGGCGTTAACAACTTGCCCAGCATCCTCAAGGGCGCGGCGATCTTTATTTCATTGCTTCCATTCCTTGT
>SPLB01000311.1 GCA_004566265.1 Paracoccaceae bacterium
AGGATGTCGCCCAGCGACGCGCCGGAGTCGGAGGAACCGTACTGTTCGACGGCCTCTTTCTCTTCTGCGATCTCGCGGGCTTTGATGGACAGGCCCAGACGACGGGTCTTGCTGTCGATGTTGGTGACGCGCACGTCGACCTTGTCGGCAACAGAGAAACGCTCGGGGCGCTGGTCGGCACGGTCCCGGGCCAGGTCGGAGCGGCGGATGAAGGACTTCGTGCCTTCGTATTCCACTTCGATGCCACCGTCTTCGATTGCGGTCACTTCAACAGTGATCACGGAACCGCGCTTTACGCCGCCGGTTGCTTCCGCAAACTTGTCGCCGCCAAGCGCTTTGATGGACAGGGAGATACGTTCTTTTTCAACGTCCACTTCGGAGACAACGGCAGAAACCATGTCGCCTTTGCGGTAGTTTTGGATCGCATCTTCGCCACGTTCGTCCCAGGACAGGTCGGACAGATGAACCATGCCGTCAATGTCGCCGTCGAGGCCGATGAACAGACCGAATTCGGTGATGTTCTTGACTTCGCCTTCAACCTCGGTGCCCTCGGGGTTGTTCTCGGAGAACACTTCCCACGGGTTGCGCATGGTCTGTTTCAAGCCCAGGGAGACGCGACGCTTGGCGCCGTCGATTTCCAGAACCATGACGTCGACTTCTTGCGAAGTGGACACGATTTTGCCCGGGTGGACGTTTTTCTTGGTCCAGGACATCTCGGAGACGTGCACCAGGCCTTCAACGCCGGCTTCCAGCTCAACAAATGCACCATAATCGGTGATGTTGGTGACGCGACCTTTGTGGACAGAACCCAGCGGGTATTTGACGCCAACAACATCCCACGGATCATCCTGCAGCTGCTTCATGCCGAGGGAGATACGATGGGTTTCTTTGTTGATCTTGATGACCTGTACCTTGACGGTTTCGCCGATGGTCAGGATCTCGGACGGGTGGTTCACACGGCGCCATGCCATGTCGGTAACGTGCAGCAGGCCGTCAACGCCGCCCAGGTCAACGAAGGCACCGTATTCGGTGATGTTTTTGACAACACCTTCAACCGCTTGGCCTTCGGACAGGTTGCCGATAACTTCGGCACGCTGTTCGGCGCGGGACTCTTCCAGAATGGCACGACGGGAGACAACGATGTTGCCACGACGACGGTCCATTTTCAGGATTTGGAACGGCTGCTTCAGACCCATCAGCGGGCCAGCGTCACGCACGGGGCGCACGTCAACCTGGGAGCCGGGCAGGAAGGCCACAGCGCCGCCGAGGTCGACAGTGAAGCCACCTTTGACACGGCCGAAGATCGCGCCTTCGACGCGTTGATCGTCTGCGTATGCTTTTTCCAGGCGATCCCATGCTTCTTCACGGCGCGCCATCTCGCGGGAGATCACAGCTTCGCCGCGGGCGTTTTCAGCCGCGCGCAGGTACACTTCCACTTCGTCGCCAACTGCGACTTCGGGAGCTTCGCCGGGGTTTGCGAATTCTTTCAGTTCGACGCGGCCTTCCATTTTGTAGCCTACGTCGATAATGGCCTGACCCGCCTCAATAGCGATGATCTTGCCTTTGACAACAGAACCCTCTTCGGGTGTGTCCATTTCGAAGCTTTCTTGCAGGAGGGCTTCGAATTCCTCCATGGATGTATTAGCCATCTGGCGTTGTTTTCCTTTACAAAATTTTGCTGGCCGAACGGTTGTCTCCGCCGGTCTGAGGTTGGTCTTCTGTCGATAAGGGAGGCTGTTACACCAGATACGAACGACGCAGAGCAAACAAACGCAAAGGGCCGGAGGTTGCCCCGACCCTGCTCAAACTGTCGTCCGTACGTTCGCCGTATCTTGTCTGACGGCACAGTAGTTATCCCTATTTTGCGTTGGGATCAAGCCCCAAGGGAGGCTTTGTGCCCTTTAAAATAAGGGGTTTCACCGGTTTTGAAGTGGATTCTTTAGGGGTCTGCAAGGGATTTAAGGCTGTCTTATGCCAACCGGATGGACACAGCCCGAATTCGGGAATCGCCCTCCCTCGCCACGTGATTGCACAAGCCGGGTGAAGAGGGATGATGCTGCCCTATGTTTTAGCGCATTTGAAGGGGACGCACTGATCTGCACGCCTGCACACCAGAGGAGGTTGGTGGCCATGCGCAGGTCCTATACGTTCTGGTCTACCTCCTCTTCGGACACCACTTTGGTGCAGAGATCGCAATCACAAGGATGTTTTCAACCGCTAGGTCCGAAATACCGATAGGGCAGGTGTTTCAAGCGCTTCGGCGGGCCTCGATCGCGGCGATCGCATTGCCCACAGCTTCTTCAATCGCAAGTGTGCTGGTGTCGATCTGCACCGCATCCTCTGCAGGGCGCAACGGAGCCTCGGCGCGGTTCATGTCACGCTCATCCCGGATTTTGACATCGGCCAGCACTTCCGCGAGCGTGGTTACCGTACCGTTCTGCGTCAGCTCCAGGAAACGGCGTGTGGCACGGACTTCGGCTGTCGCGGTGACAAACAGTTTTGCCTCTGCTTCCGGGCAGATCACAGTGCCAATGTCACGACCGTCGAGCACAGCGCCCCCGGCCCGACGTGCAAAGGCGCGCTGGAAATCCACCAATGCGACGCGGACCTCGGCAATCACGGCAACCTTGGACGCCGCCTGTGCCACACCAGGACTGCGCAGTTCATCATTTTCGAGGTCTTCCGACACCAGATTGCGCGCGGCGTCAATTGGCGCCTCGCCTGCAAGCATCTTGGCCCCCACGGCGCGGTACAGCAGTCCAGTATCCAGATGGGCAAAGCCAAAATACGCCGCAACCGCACGCGAGATTGTCCCTTTGCCGGCCGCAGCCGGGCCGTCTATTGCAATGGTAAAACCCATGTCCCGTGTCGTCCTATTCTGTCTGGCCCCTGTGACCAGAGGTACCCAAAGGTATCGGACCCGGCGGGCGGGAATTCAACAGGTGTAAGTGGTTTTATCGCATTTTGGCGCGCTTCGGTGGCCAAAAAGGGAAGTGCCCCTCTCGGGGCACCCTCAAAATTCAGCGGATCAGGCGTTGTTGCGGCTGATTTGTGCGCCGAGATTGCCCATCAGGCCCTCGAAAATCGGGAAGGATGTGGCAATAGGGCTGCCGTCGTCGATTGACACCGGCTTTTGTGCGCCAAATCCCATGACCATGAAGGACATGGCAATGCGGTGGTCAAGGAAGCTCTCGCAGGTTCCGCCGCCGGGGACGCCATCAGGGCCTTTGCCCTCAACGCTCCACCAATCGTCGCCTTCTTCGACGGTAATTCCATTGGCACGCAGTCCACGGGCCATGGCGTCAATGCGGTCGCTTTCCTTGACGCGCAATTCCTTGACGCCCGCCATCATTGTGGTGCCGGTTGCGTAAGAGGCCACAACGGACAGCACCGGGTATTCGTCGATCATGGAGGCAGCGCGCTCCGGCGGAACCTCGATTCCCTTCATGTTCGGGGAGAATTTCGCACGCAAATCAGCCACCGGTTCGCCGCCTTCGACGCGTTCGTTTTCGTAAGTCAGATCCGCTCCCATGTCGCGCAGGGTGGTGAACAAACCGGCGCGGGTCGGGTTCAGGCCGATGCCGGGCACCAATACGTCCGAGCCCGGTGTCACAAGGGCTGCACAGACTGGGAACGCCGCCGAAGACGGGTCACGCGGCACCGCAATCACTTGCGGCTTCAGTTCGGGCTGGCCGGTCAGAGTGATAACACGGCCCTCAGAGGTGTCTTCAACGGTGATCTCTGCCCCAAAACCTGCGAGCATTCGTTCAGTGTGGTCACGGGTGGCTTCTTTTTCGATCACCACGGTTTTGCCCGGTGCATTCAGACCTGCAAACAGAACCGCAGACTTCACCTGCGCAGACGGCACCGGAACCTCATAGCGCACAGGCGTTGCCTCTGTGGTGCCCACAAGGGTCATCGGCAGACGGCCACCGGAGCGCCCGACTGCAGAAGTACCAAACAGCGACAGCGGATCAGTGACACGCGCCATTGGACGCTTGTTCAAGGAAGCATCGCCTGTGAAGGTTGCGGTGATCGGCATGGTGGCCATGACGCCCATGATCAAGCGCACTCCGGTGCCGGAATTCCCGCAGTCGATCACATTTTCGGGTTCCTGAAACCCACCAACGCCAACGCCACGCACGCTCCATTCCCCGCCACCGTGGTTGGTCACATCGGCGCCAAAGGCTTCCATCGCTTTGGCGGTGTCCAACACGTCTTCGCCTTCCAAGAGGCCAGTAATGTGGGTTTCGCCCACCGCCAGTGCGCCAAGGATCAGCGACCGGTGCGAGATTGACTTATCTCCCGGCACTTCGGCCACGCCTTTCAGCGGACCCGCACGGCGGGAGGTCATGGAAATAGGGCTACCGTGTCCGGACATGAAGGCTTCCTCTCTAATGATCGATATGGCTGTTATCGCATGACAGCCCTTTAGTCCACGGCCCAAAACAATTGCCGTCACAAAGCGCTTCAAGTCGTCAGAGAGCTTGCGCCGCGCGTTGCGCGTCGCCCGGTGTGCGGCGCTCAGGCCCCCGCACCCTCCACGGCGTTTCGGCTGAAAGCCGAAGCGCAACTCCTCTAAGAGATCACCCCAGACGGCGGAACGTCAGATAATGAGGCGTTCGGCCCTCGCGCAGCGCCTTTTTTTCATAGCGGGTGGAAATCCAATCTCTCCACGGCGTGCGCCAATCTTCGGGGCCTTCAGCAAGCCACTCAAATCCCGCCTGGGGAACCTCTTCCAGCGTCTGGCGCACATAGTCTGGAATATCGGTTGCCACCCGGAAAATCGCACCGGGTTTCAAGGCGCGCGCCAGCGGCTCCAGATGTTCCCGTGTGACAAAACGACGGCGATGGTGGCGCACCTTAGGCCAGGGGTCAGGATAGAGCAGAAA
>SPLB01000312.1 GCA_004566265.1 Paracoccaceae bacterium
CGGTGCCGACGCCGTGTCCCACGGTGCAACCGGCAAAGGCAATGATCAGGTGCGTTTCGAGCTGTCCGCGTATGCCCTGAATCCCGACATCAAAGTGATCGCGCCCTGGCGCGAGTGGGACCTGTCCTCGCGCACCAAACTGCTGGAATTTGCCGAAGCCAACCAGATCCCGATCTCCAAAGACAAACGTGGCGAAGCGCCGTTCTCCGTGGACGCGAACCTGCTGCACACCTCCTCGGAAGGTAAGGTTCTGGAAGACCCGGCCGAAATGGCACCGGACTACGTCTATCAGCGTACCGTAAACCCCGAAGACGCACCAGACACGCCCGAGTTCATCGAAATCACCTTTGAGAAGGGTGACGCGGTTGCAATCAACGGCCAAGCAATGACCCCGGCCACCATCCTGACGCAACTGAATGAGTACGGCCGAAAGCACGGTATCGGGCGTCTCGACTTTGTCGAAAACCGCTTTGTTGGCATGAAGTCCCGCGGTATTTACGAGACACCGGGCGGCGACATCCTGCTGGAAGCGCACCGTGGTATCGAACAAATCACTTTGGATTCCGGCGCAGGTCACCTGAAAGACTCGATCATGCCGCGCTATGCCGAGCTGATCTATAATGGCTTCTGGTTCTCGCCCGAGCGCGAAATGCTGCAGGCCCTAATCGACGAAAGCCAGAAGCACGTCACCGGCACCGTCCGTCTGAAGCTTTACAAAGGCTCTGCCAAAACCGTTGGCCGCTGGTCTGATCACTCGCTCTACTCCGAGGCCCACGTCACCTTTGAAGAAGATGCCGGTGCTTACGACCAGAAAGACGCGCAAGGTTTCATTCAATTGAACGCGCTGCGACTGAAACTGCTGGCCGCACGCGACAAACGCGTCAAAGGCTAGTTGCACATTCAAGGACTTTCATAGGCCGCCCTTTGGGGCGGTCTTTTTCTTTGCCCAAACGTCATTCACCGCCTTCCCCTGGGTCAGTCTTGCCGCTGCCGACGAGCATTCCTTAAGCAGGTCCAAAGAAAACCGGAGGACAAAATGGAACTGACAGAAACACTCCAAACAATTCGTGCAGGTCTTGAAGGTCGCAGCTTTGATGGATCCTTGAAGTTTGATTGCGGCAGTGCCGGCAGGATCGTAATCGCTGATGGTGCGGCAAGCACGGAGGATCGCGACACGGATTGCACGCTTACGCTGTCTTCTGCAAACCTGGAAAAACTGCTTGCAGGCAAGCTGAATCCGATGACTGCAGTCATGATGGGAAAGATCAAGATCAGCGGTGATATGGGCGTGGCCATGAAGCTGAGCAAACTTATTGGTTGAAGAAACGGTCGTTGGTTTCTGCACCTTGACTTGCGACCGCTCGGCAATCGCCTCTTTGGCTGGCAAAGCTCGGGTTAGGTCCCGTAAAACATCACAAATTTGATCCAGTTAGCATTTCCAGGAAACAGATTTAGAAGGTCGCATCCTGCACTTCTTTTAGATCTGGGATCGCATCTGCAGCACCAAGACGTGTAACCATCAACGCCCCTGCTCGCGCGGCCTGCGCCATTGCCTGCGCTATCGGCAGACCACGGTCCAAACCCGACAAAACGTAACCTGTGAACGTATCGCCCGCGCCGGTTGTGTCCACCGGTTTCACCGTCAGCGCGGGCACATCTGAAACCGTTCCATCCACCGCAAAGTGGCGGGCACCTTTGGCGCCCAGCGTCACAATCACATCCGCAATGCCCAGCGCGTCTGGTGTTTTTCCTGTGGCTTCCGTCAATTGCTGCGCTTCCACCTCATTCAGAAACAGAAGATCTAGGTAAGGCAAAACCGCCTGGACTGCCTCTGCATCGAACGGGGCCGCTGCGTAGGCCACTCGCAGACCCAAATCACGCCCCATCTTGGCGGCACCGGCCTGCATATTGGTTTCGTTCTGCATGACCAGAATGTCCCCGGCACTCGCAGCACTCAGAGCTTGGCCCAGTTGGTTTTCGGTGATGGTGCGGTTTGCCCCTGGGAAAAGGATGATCGAGTTCTCACCTGCTTTGTCGACTGCTATTATGGCATGGCCAGTGGGCACGCCAACGGTCACAATATGGCGGGTGTCAACACCGTATTCGGTCAGGCGATCAAGCGCCCATTTGCCGTCCGCTCCAACTGCGCCAATGTGGCAGCAATGCGATCCCGCGCGCGCAGCGGCAACAGACATATTGGCCCCCTTCCCCCCAAGACCCTGAACCAAACTGTCTGCAGCAAGGGTTTCACCTGGTGCAGGCAGATAGGGAAGCGCGTACACCATATCCGCATTGATCGATCCAAGGTTCCAAATGGCCATTTGCGCTCTCCTTATTCATCGCTCTCTTATTTCGCTCGCACTCCAGACGGTTCAACCGAAATATTCCAAAAACAGTTTCCAAAAAAAGATCTAAACGGGCAATCTGTTCGATCCAACAACGGGTTCATTGGGGTTTTTTATTGGCCATGAGGCAGAAGCGCCAATGGCAAAGCCCGCGCCCAGCCACGCCTGAACCGTCAATCTACGGTTGTCCGTTTGCAGGCCAATCGTGGAACCACTTCTGGAACTCAGTCTCAGGCGTCCACCCTCAGTGTTACCTGTCCCCATTACTCTGGTCATACTGCCAGGTTAGCACGATGAGCACTCAGAGCGACAGTCGGTGTGGACGAATAGGTTCCCCATGAAAGGGCGGGTTGATCATTCACGACGTTGACTGTTTCATTTGACAGTCTCCACGCAAGAAAAGCCCCGCATCCCGGCGAGGCTTTGGATTATGCTGTGCGCCTGACTTAGCCGATATTGGCCGCCGCCAGAATTGCCATGTTCATAATGTCATTGGACGTCGCAGAGGTCGAGCAAATCTGAATTGGTTTGTCGACGCCCGACAGGATCGGGCCAATCACAGTGGCATCACCCATTTCCTGCATCAATTTGACCGAAATTGACGCTGAGTGGCGCGCAGGTACAATCAGGATATTTGCAGAACCCGTCAGACGCTGGAAAGAATAAGCTTCTTGGGCCTTGGGGTTCAGGGCCACATCCACAGTCATCTCGCCTTCGTATTCGAAGTCGACGCCGCGTTTGTCCAGAACGGTTGGCGCACAGCGCATCTTTTCAGCGCGTTCTGAGACGGGATATCCAAAGGTCGAGAAGCTTACAAAGGCCACGCGCGGATCCAGACCCATGTGGCGGGCCACACCGGCAGCGCGCTCTGCGATATTGGCAAGATCGTTTTCATCCGGCCATTCGTGGACCAGCGTATCGCCGATCAGAACAATGCGCCCCTTGTGCAAAAGCGCCGTAACACCGGCCGCACCATGGGTGGCATCGGCGTCAAAGACGTGGTTGATTCGGTCCAAAATATATGCCGACTTTCGAGTCGCGCCTGTCACAAGGCCATCGCCATGACCATGCGCTAGCATCAACGCCGAGAAAACATGGCGGTCACGTCCCACCAAGCGGTGGATGTCCTTATGGTCAAAACCTTTGCGCTGCAAACGCCGGTAGAGGAAGTCTTTATAGGTCTGAAAATGCTGAGTATTAGCGGCGTTCACCACCTCTAGCTCGCGGGCAGCATCACCCATGCCGGCTTCTTCAAGGCGGGTTTTGACCTCTTCCAGGCGTCCAACAACCAAGGCTTTGCCCAGACCAGACCGTTGATATGTTACCGCTGCGCGCAGAACGCGAGGATCATCGCCTTCGGCAAAGATCATGCGGCTTTGGGCAGAACGCGCGCGCGCATTAAGGCCCCGCAGAATGGATGCCGTCGGATCCATACGCCCACGTAGCCCCTGTTCATACGCCTCCATATCGATGATCGGGCGGCGCGCAACACCGGTGTCCATACCTGCCTTTGCAACCGCTGGCGGGATGCGGTGGATCAAACGGGGGTCAAACGGGGTCGGGATAATGTAGTCGCGACCGAAGGACAGGGTTTTGCCGTAAGCCAGCGCCACCTCGTCCGGGACATCCTCGCGGGCAAGACGGGCCAAAGCATGCGCACAGGCAATTTTCATTTCGTCGTTGATGGCGCGAGCATGGATGTCCAGCGCGCCGCGGAACAGATACGGGAAACCCAAAACATTGTTGACCTGGTTCGGGTAGTCCGAACGCCCAGTCGCAACAATTGCGTCCACGCGCACCTCATGCGCCTCTTCCGGGGTGATTTCTGGGTCAGGGTTGGCCATTGCAAAGATTACCGGGTTGTCTGCCATGGATTTCACCATGTCTTGTGTCACGGCACCTTTGACGGACACGCCTAGGAAAACGTCGGCCCCAACCATCGCCTGTTCGAGCGTGCGCAATTCTGTTGAAATCGCATGGGCCGACTTCCACTGGTTCATACCTTCGGTGCGGCCCTGATAGATCACACCTTTTGTGTCACAAACGACGCAGTTCTGGTGCCGCGCACCCATCGCTTTCAGCAATTCTATACAAGCAATGCCCGCAGCACCCGCGCCGTTCAATACGATCTTAACGTCTTCGATCTTTTTACCCGACAAATGCAACGCATTCAGCAATCCTGCAGCACAGATCACGGCGGTGCCATGCTGATCGTCGTGAAAGACCGGGATATCCATTTCTTCTTTGAGCTTCTGCTCAATGATGAAACACTCAGGGGCTTTGATATCTTCTAGGTTGATGCCCCCAAAGGTCGGGCCCATCAGTTTCACCGCTGCGATAAATTCATCAGGGTCCTCAGTGTCCAATTCGATGTCGATGGAGTTCACGTCGGCAAAGCGTTTGAACAGGACAGATTTCCCCTCCATCACCGGTTTGGAGCCCAGCGCACCGAGATTCCCCAAACCCAGAACCGCAGTACCGTTTGAGATCACCGCAACAAGGTTCCCCTTGTTGGTATAATCATACGCCGTTTCCGGGTTGGCGGCGATCGCTTCGCAAGGCACCGCCACACCGGGGGAATAGGCCAGCGACAGATCGCGCTGAGTGGTCATGGGGACCGTGGACTGCACCTCCCATTTGCCGGGGCTCGGCTCAAAGTGAAAGGCCAGCGCCTCTTCCTTGGTAATCTTCGCTTTGGGCATTTTACACGCGTCCTCTCCTAATCAAGAACGTCTTTAGCCCAGCTGTATGATAGGCTTCAATGATGTGTGTGAGTGTTAACGATAAAGGCAGGGCAACTGCAGCGCGTCACATGAGAAAGTTAAACTGCTCCTTATTTGCCAAGATATAACCGCATTTGGTTCTTGGTCCGCACAAAGGGATCTTTTACCTTTGTTAACAGCCGTAGAAATACGTGCTGCGATACCCCAGAAACTGGGGCGCGCCAGAAAGGCAATTGGCCGCTTGAAATGAGACCGGCTCAAGACTTCGAATTCCAGACGAAACCTTATGTCAAGATGAATGGGAAGTACCTATGTCCAGCATCAACAATAACCCAGGAGCCGCCATTGCGCTGCAAATGCTCAGCAAGAACCGTATCGAGAAAGAAGACGTGCAAGACGACGTGTCTACCGGCAAAGCAGTAAACACGGCCAAAGACAATGCCGCTCTTTGGGCGATTTCCGAGGTAATGGAAAACGACATTGGCGGGTTCGAAGCCGCGTCGCGCACTCTGTCGATCGGCGAAGCCACAGTGGCCGTTGCTTCGGCCGGTGCAGAGCAGATCACGAATGTGCTGGAGGATATGAAAGTCCTCGCGATTCAGGCACAGTCCGGTGTCGCAGATTTCGGGATGATAGAAGAGCAAATGGCCGCGAAGTCCGAGCAAATCAACAGTATTGTCGGCTCGGCTCAATTTAATGGCGTCAATCTGTTGGCAACCGATACAGATGGCAATGGTGGAACTGGTCTGACTGTGCCGACTGCTTTGAACCGTCAGGGCGCCGGTCCAGCAACGCTTTCGACCATGACGGCGGAGACTGTTAATTTTGAAGGCGACGCGGCCTTCAATCTTTCTGGGCGCACAGCCATCACTGATGCCGCTTCGGCGCGCACAGCGCTGGATGAAATCAATGGTTTTCTCGATTTCGCGATTAATGGCGCTGCAAAGCTCGGCTCTGATGCCGCACAAATGCAAGAACAGAATGAGTTCCTACACAAGCTGAACGATACAACCAAACAAGGCCTTGGCGAAATTCGCGATGCCAAACTGGACGAGTCTGCTTCCCGTCTGGTCGCGCTGGATGCCCAGCAGCAGCTGGGTCTCTCCGGCCTGAACATCGCCAATGCAAATCCTGCGGTACTGGGCAAATTGTTTGGCTAAATCTTTTGACCGGGGCCAAGTGATCTGTCCCGGTTTACCACCTTTCCCTTAACGGCCCCCCATTGTAGTTATCTTCCAATAAACCAAGGGGGCTCGGGCATGACTGTAACGCCAATGATGGCGCAATATCTCGACATCAAAGCGCAATACCCGGACGCTTTGTTATTCTACCGCATGGGTGACTTTTACGAGATGTTCTTTGAGGATGCGGTCAATGCGGCCGAGGCTCTGGACATTGCCCTCACAAAACGTGGTAAACACCAAGGCAACGACATCCCCATGTGCGGCGTACCCGTTCATGCAGCCGAAGGATATCTGCTGACCCTGATCCGCAAGGGGTTCCGCGTGGCCGTCGGGGAACAGATGGAAAGCCCGGCCGAAGCCAAAAAGCGTGGCTCTAAATCGGTCGTACAGCGCGATGTTGTGCGTCTTGTCACCCCTGGCACCTTGACCGAAGATAGCCTTCTGGAAGCCCGCCGCCACAACTTTCTTGTGGCTTACGCGGAACTGCGCGATCAAGCAGCCCTGGCCTGGGCCGATATTTCCACCGGCGCGTTTCACGTGATGCCGCTTGCCCGCGTACGTCTGTCACCGGAACTGGCCCGTCTGGCCCCATCCGAACTGATCGTGGCCGATGGACCCGCCTATGACCACACACGCCCAATGGCGGATGAATACCACATTCCCCTGACGCCACTCGGCAAGGCGAGCTTTGACTCCACCGCGGCTGAGAAACGCATTTGTGCCCTGTTTAACGTCGGCGCGTTGGACGGGTTTGGGACTTTCACCCGCGCCGAAGTCTCTGCGATGGGCGCGCTGGTTGATTATCTGGAAATCACACAGAAGGGCAAATTGCCTCTGCTGCAGCCCCCCCTGCAAGAGGCCGAAGACCGCACCGTTCAGATCGATGCTTCAACCCGCCGCAATCTAGAAATCACGCGGTCCCTATCTGGTGGGCGCGCTGGATCCCTGCTGTCGGTCGTTGACCGAACCGTCACCCCTGGTGGCGCGCGGTTGTTGGAACAACGGCTTTCAAGCCCGTCGCGCAGCCTTGATGTCATCGTTGAACGCCTTGAAGGCCTGGATGCGATGGTCAATGACCATTCGCTGTGCACTGCGCTGCGCGACGATCTGCGTAAAACCCCCGATATGGACCGCGCGCTCTCCCGTTTGGCGCTAGAGCGTGGCGGTCCCCGCGATCTTACCGCCATTCGAAACGCGCTTACGCAGGGCGAAGCGATCCGCGCCGGGGTTTCCGGCCTCGAGCTGCCGCATCTATTGAGGGATGCTGTGGCCAAGCTTGGCGGATTTGACAAGCTCCTCGATCTTTTGGATGCCAGCCTGATCGCGGAACCGCCGCTGATGGCCCGGGATGGCGGTTTCATCGCCGAAGGCTATAATTCCGAGCTCGACGAGGCCCGCACCCTGCGCGACGAAGGCCGGTCCGTCATCGCCGGCCTGCAAAAGCAATATGCCGAGAAAACCGGCATCACCTCGCTCAAGATCAAACACAATAATGTGCTGGGCTATTTTATTGAAACAACGGCAACGCATTCCGAAAAAATGCTCTCTGCCCCGTTGTCAGAAACCTTCATCCACCGACAGACCACTGCAAACCAAGTCCGCTTCACCACGGTGGAGCTGAGTGAGCTGGAAACCAAGATCCTAAATGCCGGCAATCTGGCGTTGGAGATCGAAAAGCGGCTCTATCAAAGCCTTTCAAACGCTATTTTGGATGTTGCCGCCAAACTGAACCTCGCGGCCCGTGGTTTTGCCGAACTGGATCTGGTGACTGCTCTTGCGGATTTGGCCCGTGCTGAAAACTGGTCCCGTCCACGTATGGATACCTCTCGAGCGTTCCACGTTGAGGGTGGGCGTCACCCAGTTGTCGAACAGGCCCTACGCCAGCAAGGGGGTGAGGCTTTTGTGGCCAATGATTGCATCCTAACGGCTGAAGAGGGCGCCGCGGTCTGGTTGCTTACAGGCCCAAACATGGCCGGTAAATCGACGTTCCTACGGCAGAACGCCCTTATCGCTATTCTTGCTCAGATCGGCAGCTACGTGCCCGCCGAGGTCGCGCACATTGGTTTGGTAAGCCAGGTGTTCAGCCGTGTGGGCGCATCAGATGATCTGGCGCGTGGCCGGTCGACCTTTATGGTCGAGATGGTCGAGACAGCCGCAATCCTGAACCAAGCGGACAACCGTGCGCTGGTGATTTTGGA
>SPLB01000313.1 GCA_004566265.1 Paracoccaceae bacterium
GAGGCGGAGCTGTTAACCCTTGCCACCCACCCTGAACACCAGCGGCGGGGATTGGCGCGCGCGCTCATGCCCCTTTGGCAGACAGAGGCTGCAGCCCGTGACGCCAGGGACATGTTTCTGGAGGTCGCGGAAGACAATGTGCCCGCACAACAGCTGTACCTAAGCTGCGGATTCGCTCTTTTCGCGCGCCGTAAAGCCTATTATCCGCGTCACGGGGCGGCCTCTGTCGATGCGTTGCTGATGAAACGTGCCTTTCTGTAACGGAATTGCGGAGGTTTGCGACCGTTTGGTCAAAAAACTGTTGACCAAACCGGAAAGCCGCACGCTAAATCGCCACACAACTCGACCTAAGCCATTGCCGGGCACGCGCGTATGGCACAAAATAAAGTGGTTTCAAAAAACCAGAACAAGACTTGGGAGTACCTAAATGACCCTATTCAAATCGCTTATGGGCGCGGCTGCAGCGGTTTCGCTGACCGCAGGCGTTGCAATGGCCGATCCGGCCGTTATCTTTGACCTCGGCGGTAAATTCGACAAATCCTTCAACGAAGCCGGCTACAATGGCGCCGAGCGTTGGGCGAAAGAAACCGGTGGTAAATACCTGGAAATCGAACTGAAGTCCGAAGCCCAGCGTGAGCAGGCTCTGCGCCGCTTCGCCGAAACCGGTGCAAACCCGATCATCACAATGGGCTTTGCCATGAGCGCACCGCTGGCCGAAGTGGCTGGCGACTATCCGGACACCACCTTTGTCACGATCGATGGTTGGGTGCAGGCCCCGAACGTGCATGTGATCGGCTTCTCCGAACAGGAAGGGTCTTATCTGGTTGGCATGCTTGCGGCACAAGCGTCTAAAACTGGGACCGTTGGCTTCATCGGCGGCATGGACATCCCGCTGATCCGTCGTTTTGCCTGCGGTTACGCAGAGGGTGCGAAAGCTGTAAATCCGGACGCGGTCGTGATCGCGAACATGACGGGCACCACGCCGACCGCCTGGAACGACCCGGTCAAAGGCTCTGAACTGACCAAAGCGCAGATTGCTCAGGGCGCGGATGTTGTTTACGCAGCGGCCGGCGGGACCGGTGTTGGTGTTCTCCAGACCGCAGCGGACGAAGGCATCCTGTCCATCGGCGTCGACAGCAACCAGAACCACCTGCACCCGGGCAAGGTCCTGACCTCCATGCTGAAGCGCGTTGACGTCGCCGTCTATGATGCGCTGAAAGCAGGCGACAGCCTGCAGCCGGCCATTCAGACCCTGGGTTTGGCCGAAGATGGTGTTGGCTACGCGCTGGATGACAACAACGCATCCCTGATTTCGGATGACATGAAAGCGTCTGTTGAAGCGGCAAAAGCCAAAATCATCTCTGGTGAAGTTTCCGTACACAACTACACCTCTGACGACAGCTGCCCGGCTTTGAGCTTCTAAGCGGAAGCAATCCGCCCCAAAGCAGCGAGATCAACGTGACACAACGCTTGATTCCGCCTCGGGGCTTTGCATCATGGCCCGGAGGTCGTTATTGAACGGCCTCCGGGTTTGATTTTCCCAAACCCGGAACATACGACGTAATCGGCGCAGCGCGACCCGGCTCCGGCGGCGCAACCGGTGATGAGGTGACAGGGGAGCCCACATGACGGCACCAGCAATCGAACTCATAGGCATTTCCAAGGCCTTTGGCCCCGTCCAGGCGAATAAGGACATTTCAATCAGCGTGGCCCCCGGCTCGATCCATGGAATCATTGGCGAGAACGGCGCGGGCAAATCGACGTTGATGAGCATTCTGTATGGCTTCTACAAGGCCGACAAAGGTGAGATCTGGATCAAAGGCAATCGCATCGAGATCCCCGATAGCCAAGCTGCGATTGCGGCAGGTATTGGAATGGTGTTCCAACACTTCAAACTGGTCGAGAACTTTACCGTTTTGGAGAACATTGTGCTGGGGGCAGAAGACAGCGGTATGCTGATGCCCTCCCTGAGCCGCGCTCGCAGAGAGCTGAAAGCGCTCGAAGAAGAATACGAACTCTATGTGGACCCTGATGCCCGCATCGATGAAATCGGCGTGGGTATGCAGCAGCGTGTTGAGATCTTGAAAGCGCTGTATCGCAAAGCGGAAATTCTGATCCTAGATGAACCCACCGGCGTCTTGACTCCGGCAGAAGCGGACCAGCTGTTCCGCATCCTGGACCGTCTTCGCTCTGAAGGGAAAACCATCCTGCTGATTACGCACAAAATGCGCGAGATCATGGAGTACACTGACACCGTGTCTGTGATGCGCCGTGGCGAGATGAACGCGACCGTGAAGACCTCGGAAACCAGCCCCGAAGAGCTGGCAGAGCTGATGGTGGGCCGCAAGGTTCTGCTGCAGGTCGACAAGGTGCCTGCGAGACCGGGCAAGCCCATTCTGGAAATCAAAAACCTCTCGGTCACCGACAGCTTGGGTGTTGAGCGGATCAAAGGCATTGATCTTGAGGTGCGCGCCGGCGAGATCCTCGGTATTGCCGGGGTTGCAGGCAATGGCCAGTCGGAGCTGCTCGAGGTGCTGGGCGGCATGCGCTCTGACCGGGGTCGCATTTCCGGTTCTGTGAAACTGCACGGATCTGACCTGCCGATGACCGGCGAGGGTTCGGATGCCCGCGCCCGTCGCGATGCGCATATTGGCCACGTCCCCGAAGACCGTCAGACCGAAGGGCTGATTATGGACTTCCACGCCTGGGAAAACATCGCTTTCGGCTATCACCGGGATCCGGCCTATAACTCGGGTCTGTTGATGGACAATGCCGCCCTGCGCGCTGACACAGAACGCAAGATGGAAAAATTCGACGTGCGTCCGCCGCTGCCGTGGCTGGCCGCCAAGAGCTTTTCCGGGGGCAACCAGCAAAAGATCGTTGTTGCGCGCGAGATCGAGCGCAATCCGGATCTCCTGCTGATCGGCCAGCCGACCCGTGGCGTCGACATTGGCGCGATTGAATTTATCCACCAGCAGATTGTTGAGCTGCGCGACGCCGGCAAGGCCATCTTGCTGGTGTCGGTAGAACTGGAAGAGATCCTGTCGCTGGCTGACCGGGTCGCTGTGATGTTTGACGGCAAGATCATGGGCGAACGCGCTGCAGATCAAACTGATGAAAAAGAACTCGGCCTGATGATGGCCGGCATCGCGGGGGAGGCCGCGTAAATGGACAAGATGCCTAAATGGGCCGATGTAGTGCTGATCCCGGTGATCAGCATCCTGCTGGCCGCAATCATTTCCGCCCTTGTGATCCTTGCAATTGGCGAAAACCCCGTTGAGGCGCTGAACCTGATGGTCAATGGCGCGCTCGGTTCCACCTATGGCTGGGGCTATACGCTCTATTATGCCACCAACTTCCTGTTCACAGGTCTGGCTGTAGCGGTTGCCGCGCATGCGGGTCTGTTCAACATCGGCGGCGAAGGTCAGGCGATGTTGGGCGGTCTTGGCGTGGCGCTGTTCTGCCTGTATCTGCCCCTGCCCCACTGGACCATTGCGCTGGTTGTGGCGGCGGTTGGTGCAGGCCTGTTTGGCGCGGCCTGGGCGGCGATCCCGGCTTATTTGCAAGCCAAACGCGGCAGCCACATCGTTATTACCACCATTATGTTCAACTTCATCGCGTTCTCCGTGCTGAACTACATGCTGGTTGAGGTGCTGAAACCCCAAGGCGCAATGGACCCGGCATCGGCGAAGTTCCCGGCCGCAACCCACCTGCCGTCACTGCATGATATCCTGGCGCCGCTGGGGATTGCGTTCTCCAAATCCGCGCCGGCCAACGTGACCCTGTTTGTGGCGCTGGCGGCCTGTGTGTTTGTCTGGGCGCTGATCTGGCGCACGCCGCTGGGGTATGAGATCCGCGCGCTGGGTAAATCAGAGCCTGCTACCCGTTACGCCGGTATTTCGTCAGTGCGCATTATCATGATCACCATGCTGATCTCGGGCGCGCTTTGCGGTCTGATGGCGATCAACAATGTGATGGGCGAAGCGGAACGTCTGGTTCTGAACGCAACCGAAGGGGCGGGCTTTATTGGGATTGCTGTTGCCCTGATGGGCCGCAACCACCCTGTTGGCGTGTTGCTGGCGGCGATCCTTTTTGGCTTCCTGTACCAAGGCGGGGCCGAGCTGGCGCTGTGGTCCAATATCCCGACCGAGCTGATCGTGGTTATTCAGGCGCTTGTCATCCTGTTCACCGGCGCGCTGGACAATATGGTCCGGATGCCGATTGAAAAACTCTTCCTCGCGTTTCGGAAGGAGAAAGCCTGATGGATTTCCTGACCCTCGTTCAGGTGCTGGACAGCACCGTCCGTCTGGCGACTCCGCTGCTGTTGGCCTGTCTGGCCGGTCTGTTCTCGGAACGGGCGGGCATCTTTGACATCGGCCTTGAAGGCAAGATGCTGATGGCGGCGTTCTTTTCGGCGGCGGTTGCGGCGATGACCGGCAATGTCTGGATGGGCCTTCTGGCGGGCATCGGCTCTTCCCTGGCGCTGTCTGGTCTGCATGGTGCAGCCTCAATCACCTTCCGGGGCAACCAGCTGATTTCCGGCGTGGCGATCAACTTCCTCGCCTCGGGTCTGACGGTTCTGATCGCGCAAAGCTGGTTCCAGCAGGGTGGCCGCACACCGTCGCTTCTGTCCGGTGGCCGCTTTGAGCCCATTGAGCTGCCCTTTGCGATTGGCCCCACCGAAGCGACCGAGGCCGGCCGCCGCCTGTCTGATCTGCTGTCCGAGGCCAATGTTTTGCAGCAGATCTATTCCGAGCTGATCTCAGGCCATTCGATCATTGTCTACATTGCCGGTCTCTGCGTGTTCCTGACCTGGTGGGTCCTGTTCCGTACCCGGTTTGGCCTGCGCCTGCGCGCCGTGGGTGAAAACCCCGCCGCCGTTGACACCGCAGGTATCTCGGTCATTCGTCTGCGGTTTGCCGCCGTTGCGATCTGCGGCATCCTCTGCGGCATTGCTGGCGCCTATCTGGCAACCGGTCTGCAGGCCGGGTTTGTAAAGGAAATGACCTCGGGGCGTGGATTTATCGCCCTCGCGGCGCTGATCTTTGCCAAATGGCGCCCGGTTGCGGCCCTGTGGGCCTGTCTGCTGTTTGGTCTGCTGCAGGCGATTGCGCTGCGATTCCAGAGCATCGACCTTGGCGGTTTTGTGGTCCCCGTTCAGTTTATGGAGGCCCTGCCCTACATCCTGACCGTGGTGATCCTGGCCGGTTTTGTTGGCAAAGCGGTCCCGCCGAAAGCCGGTGGTCAGCCTTACGTGAAAGAACGTTAAGCCACAGCGAAAAACCCAAAATTACCAAAGCCCCCGCCTGTATGGTCGGGGGCGTTTTCAGGCACGCCGCACGGATGAAAATGCGCAATCTGTGGCACGCGCGCCCAGTCACGAAAATATGCTGCTATGCGGCACGGCTTGGTGTTGATTTACGAAGCCGGCGGCGGTTTAAGATGCAACATGATGATCTACCTTCCCATTGCCGAAGTTGCTGTGAATGCCTGGGTTGTTCTTGGGCTGGGTGGGCTTGTCGGCATCTTGTCCGGCATGTTCGGCGTCGGCGGGGGCTTCATAATGACACCTCTGTTGTTTTTTATTGGCATCCCCCCTGCAGTCGCGGTGGCCACAGGGGCAAACCAGATCGTTGCCTCATCCGTGTCGGGTGTTCTGGCGCATCTTCAGCGTAAAACCGTTGACCTCAAGATGGGCGCTGTCCTGCAGGCCGGTGGTCTGGCAGGCGCTGTTTGCGGTGTTGCACTATTCAACTACCTAAAGTCGCTGGGTCAGGTCGATCTGTTTGTCACGCTTTGCTATGTGATCTTCCTTGGCGTTGTGGGCGGACTGATGTTCGTCGAGAGTGTGAACGCCTGGCGCAAAGCCAAAAGCGGCGCGGCCCCGAAACGGTCCCGCCACAGCCCGATCCATGGGCTGCCATTCAAGGTGCGGTTTCGCACCTCCGGCCTCTATATTTCAGTAATTCCGCCCATTGCGGTGGGCTTCTTTGTTGGCGTGCTGACGGCGGTCATGGGCGTGGGCGGCGGCTTTATCATGGTGCCTGCCATGATCTATCTCTTAGGCATGCCTACGAAGGTGGTGGTTGGCACCTCGTTGTTCCAGATCATTATTGTGACCTCGGCTTCGACCATGCTCCATGCCATCACCAACCAAACTGTGGATATCGTTCTGGCGGTTCTTCTGCTGATTGGCGGGGTTGTAGGGGCGCAGTTTGGCACCCGCATTGGCGTGAACCTCCGCGCCGAGCAATTGCGCATTTTGCTGGCCACGCTTGTGCTGCTGGTCTGCGGCAAGCTGGCGCTGGACCTGCTGCTGGAGCCGAGCGAACTTTATACCCTCTCCGCGCCGGGGAGATCGTGATGCGTCAGTTCCTTGCCTCTCTCTTGATTTGCCTGCCTTTGTTGCTCCTGTCGCGTGCGTCAACAGCCGAAGAAGTTGTGCTGGGCCTGAGCCAGGATCAGGTGGCAATCACCGCGACGTTTAACGGGTCAGAGATCCTGATCTTTGGGGCGGTCAAACGAGAGGCCCCACTGCCCGAAGGCGCGCCTTTGGAGGTCCTCGTCGCGGTCTCCGGCCCGCAAGAGCCCGTGGTGGTGCGCCGCAAAGCGCGCGAGGCTGGGATCTGGGTCAATAAGGAAGCGGTTCTGGTCGATCACGCCCCTAGTTTTTACACCGTGGCGACCTCTGCACCTTTGAAACAGGTTCTCAGTGATACAGAGGATTTACGGCACGAAGTGTCCATCCGCCGGGCAATCAGGCTGGTTGGCTCAGGCGTGGAGGATGGGGCTGCGTTCACGGAGGCCGTCATTCGCATCCGCGAAGACCGCGGGTTCTATTCGCTGCGAGAGAACACCGTGGCGGTCGATCAGCAAACCCTGTTCCGCACAGCCCTGACGATGCCTGCGGACCTGACCGAAGGGCTATATGAGACGCGGATTTTTCTGACCCGCGGCGGTGAGGTGGTATCACAGTACGAGACCACAATCCCGGTGCACAAGGTTGGTCTGGAACGGTTCCTGTTCAACCTGTCGC
>SPLB01000314.1 GCA_004566265.1 Paracoccaceae bacterium
GATTGTGCCACAGAGAGGTCAAAGGTTTGGACCTTGCCGTCCCTGACCTGACCGCGCGCCTTCGCCACGGCCGCAGGGCGGGGGTAGTCGTGGGTCATGTCCTCTTCCCGCGACCAGGTGAGTTTCACGGGCGTGCCTTTGACGGCCATCGCCAGTTCCACTGCCTGTTGGACATGGGTGTCCTCTAGCTTGTGACCAAAGCTGCCGCCCATGGGCAGCACGTAGACATAGACCTGATCACGCTCCAACCCGGTAATGTCGGCGGCGTGGTTGCGCACAAACAGTGGGATCTGGGTGCCAGTCCAGATGTGACAGGCGTCGTCGGTCACCTGCACAATGGCGTTCATCGGCTCCAGCGGCGCGTGGGCAAGGAAGGGGACGCGGTAGTCTGCCGCGATCACATTGCCCGCTTTCAGCGCCTCTTCGACATCGCCATCATTGCGCTGGCGGTGATCAAAGCGGTCCGCATTGTCGACGGTGGCTTCCAGTTCGGCAAAGATTTCATCTGTGGTGGCCGGGTAGTTTGGCGCGCCCCATTCGATTTCCAGCGCCTCAGCGGCGCGGAAGGCGTACCAGGTGTTGTCGGCAATCACGCCAATGCCATGGCTGATGGGCACGATCTTCTGCACACCGCGCAGGGTTTTAGCGGCGCTGTCGTCGTAGGAGAGCACATCCCCGCCTATGCCGGGGTTGGCGCGCACGGTGGCATAGACCATGCCCTCAACCGCCATATCGATGCCATATACGGTCTGACCCGTGACCTTATCGGCCATATCCAGGCGGTCCATTTTCTTGCCCAACAGCTTCCACTCGGTCTGCGCGCGCAGTTTGACGTTGGTGATGGGCTCCAACTTGGCGGCGTCTGCGGCCAGATCGGTATAGGCGATGGTTGATCCATCGGGCAGGATCACCTGACCATCACCCGTCTTCAGCGAGGCACGCGCAATTCCGGTGCGCTGGGCGGCGGCCTCTTTCAGCGTTTCGCGAGCCACGGCACCGGCCAGTCGCATTTTGACAAAGCCGTCTTTTACAGTTGAAGAGCCACCGGTTATCTGCATTTCCATCAGTTTGGCGGGGATGAACATCATGCCACGCACGCGTTCCGCGATCCAGCTTTCGTCATAGGCGGGAAAGGGCGCGCCCTCATCCATCACCGCGCCGTTGTAGTATGCGGGACCAGGCATGCCGGGGGTGAGCGTGACCTTGGTCGGGTCCACATCCAGTTCCTCGGCGATCATCATCGCTTGAATGGAATAGGCCCCCTGACCTTTGTCGGCTCTGGGCGTGATCAGCGTAATGCCGTCTTGGTCGATTTTCACATAAGGCGTAATCGCGGCCTCGCCCTCTTTGAGGTCATCCAAAAGCGGGTTCGGGATTGCCGTGTTGACGAGATACGCGCCAAAGGCCACGCCCCCGACAATGGCGGCAGACCCGATCAGAAAGCTGCGGCGCGCAATTTTTCCAACGCGACCCATGGTTATGCTCCCTCGTTCAGTTTGGCCGCGGCGGATTTCACGGCCGCGCGGATGCGCGGGTAGGTGCCACAGCGACAGAGATTGGCGGACATGACTTGATCAATCTGTTCATCAGTTGGATCGGAGTTTAGATCTAAAAAAGACGCCGCGGCCATGATCTGCCCCGACTGGCAATACCCACATTGCGCCACCTGATGTTCAAGCCAGGCTTCCTGCACCGCGTGCAGGGTGCCCGCATTTGAGAGCCCTTCTACCGTTGTGACCTCTCCCTCCAGCGCGCTGACCGGCAGCTGACAGGAGCGCAGTGCAACACCGTCGATATGCACGGTACATGCCCCACATTGTGCGATGCCGCAGCCGTATTTCACGCCGGTGATCCCCAGCGTGTCGCGCAACACCCACAAGAGCGGCATGTCCGGATCGACATCCACCTCATGTTCGGTTCCGTTCACGGTCAATTTCATCTGGCTACTCCCGGGACCCGGTCGGGTCCTCGTCTTGGCGTTGTTTTGTGGTGCTGTCAGCCTTTGAGGCCGACCGGTCCCGCGCGGCTGACCATAGGCTGCAATTATGGTTAGGTGCGCGCAATTCTGGTGTGAAATCTGCCAATTGCTGACGCTGCACACAAGAGCGGTGTGGGAAGCCGCATGGGTGACAGAGCGGGAGTGCCAGTTTGTGATCAAAACGCGACGTTTTTTCGACTTTACTTGATGCGATCCGGCAGCTCTTGGCGCGCGCGCACGGCGCGGTTTGATTTGAAGCAAAGCTTGCGCAGTACAAGACGCTGATCGCACCGGTCTCAAGAGACATCTGCAGCGAACCCGGCCCTGGTGAGAATGGGTAACGGCACGATGAAGTTTCGCGCGCGACAGGGTATTTTGGCATTGTGGAAGTGCGCGGCCTTGCCCGGGCGCATGTCGCCGCTGGGTACAGGGCAGGGGCGAACAGGCGCAATATTGTTATTGGACCTGAAAGGGGCCTCTTCGATCTCGCGAAGCTGTTGCAGGGCAAATTGGGCGCGGACAACCGCCGCCCAAATCAGCCGCGCTTGAAACGCTCGTCTGGTTGCGGGGTCCAGAAATGGGTGTGTCGATGACCGGCGGTCTGATCGCCGCAATCCCGGCGTCGAACGGCAGGCGGACAATTGCCAAAGGCAAACGCCAATTGGCCATCATGCATCTGCCCCTGCAGGAGCGCATAGATTGCATGTTCGCGCAGATGATCAGCTCCGACCAACTTACCAAGTGGCGTGGCCAATCGACCAAGCGAAAACATTGAATAGGATCGTCAAAAGCGGGGCTGTTCGGCGTGCAAGATTGAACCGACGGTGTAGTTAAAAAAAGCACGGACCTCGTGCCAAAGCTGCTTGACGCCATACTGGCTTTGGGGTAGCTCACACGAACCGAGCCAAAGACACCAGACTGGCTCAAACGGTGCCCCTATAGCTCAGCTGGTAGAGCAACTGATTTGTAATCAGTAGGTCCGCGGTTCGAGTCCGTGTGGGGGCACCATCCTTATGTCGATTCCTCTTGGGAAATCATAAGGGTAGCAACATGACTAATTTGGTCGAAATCACACAAGAATATGTCGAACTAAAGGGTATCAACCCCAAGCCTGTTTTTATTGCGGTAAATAGGTTGGTTGATCTCTGTGGCTCTAAGTCTGTGGAGGAATATAGCCGCAAGGATGCCAGAGTTTTTGTCAATAGTTACAAGGACGTTGACCTGCCCCAGTTTTCAGGGCCACTCATAAATCGAGTTTGCTCTCCATTTGTGTGCCCTCATTCGGCGGCGTGAGCAATGGGCGCGGGCGCGGAGCC
>SPLB01000315.1 GCA_004566265.1 Paracoccaceae bacterium
CCAGCCATCTTACATGGCCCGTGTTTTCCATAATCGCCGCGTAATGTTGTGGTTTATAGCCAACACCTGGGTGCGCGGGCAATTTTAGGTCGGCCTGCTGCGGGCGCATGACAAAATCCTAAGGTGAGGGAACCAATCTTAGGCGTCTGGGGCGCGCCGGTGTTGGCGCAGCCCCGAAGCTTTTTTGGTTTATGCCGGAAGGTCGCGCTCCAACGGGGTCAGGGACCCTTGGCGTGCGGTGCCGTCTGCCATTGCGGGCAACGCCATTGTTTCGCAGGTGCCAGCCGCAACCAACGTCCATGCATTGCCTTGGTAATCTACGGTTGAGGTGCCGGCGCAGGTGGTGCCGGGGCCGGCGGCGCAATCGTTGCCGCCTGCAACAGACACGCCATAGCATTTCTCTTTAATGGCAGCTGCGGCTTGAGTTGTTGCCATTGCTGCCAGTGCGGTTGCAACGGCGCCTGCGACGGCGACAGTTTTCTTGGTGGTTGACATCTCGCATGTCCTCCTGAGTGTTTGCGGTCTTGGTCGTTACATGGACACTTTAGCCCGGTGTTTCTGATTGGAACACTCACGAGGTTGTGCCTCACGGGCGCGTTAGCGAATGTGACCGCTGATGGCTGGTACTGTTATGAACGTTTAGCCGTTTTACGCGGATGAACGTGTTTGTAACAAAAAGGCCCCCGAAAAGGGGGCCAATCTGCGATGCCTCAATCTGTTTTGTTACAGCAGATCTGGCGCAGTTGCTTCGCGGGCAAGGGTGGCTGTAACATTTTCGAGGGTCTCGACCGAGGTCTGTTTCTGCCCCAGACGACGCACGGAGACGGTGCGCTCCTCGACTTCGCGGTGGCCTACAGCGAGGATGACCGGAACCTTGGACAGCGAATGTTCGCGGACCTTGTAGTTGATCTTTTCGTTGCGGATGTCGGCTTCGGCCTGAATGCCTGCTTTACGCAGGGTTTCTACGACCTCAAACACATAGTCATCCGCATCCGAGGTGATCGACGCCACAACCACCTGACGCGGGGCGAGCCAGAAGGGCAGTTTGCCTTCCCAGTTCTCGATCAGGATGCCGGTGAAGCGTTCAAGCGACCCAAAGAGCGCGCGGTGCAGCATTACAGGCGCCTGCCTTTCACCCGACTGAGTGACATAGGTTGAGCCAAAGCGTTCCGGCAAGTTGTAGTCCACCTGCAGGGTGCCGCACTGCCAGTCTCGACCAATGGCGTCGCGCAGAACATATTCGAGCTTGGGCCCGTAGAACGCGCCTTCGCCTTCAAAAATGGTATACGCCATGCCAGCGCGCTCCAAAGCGGTTTTCAGCGCGCCCTCAGAAAGATCCCAGCTTTCGTCCGAACCGATCCGGTTTTCCGGGCGGGTGGAAAGTTTGACGTGTACGTTCTCGAACCCGAAGTCTTTGTAGATTGACAGGATCAGGTCGTTCACCTTCAAACACTCGTCGGTAAGCTGCTCCGGCGTGCAGTAGATATGCGCATCATCTTGGGTGAAGCTGCGCACACGCAGCAGGCCGTGCAGCGCCCCCGAAGGTTCATACCGATGGACCTTGCCAAACTCTGCAATCTTGATCGGTAGCTCGCGGTAGCTGCGCAGAGAGTGGTTGTAGATCATCATGTGACCCGGGCAGTTCATGGGCTTTAGTGCATAGTCGCGGTCGTCATGTGTCTTGGCCAGGAACATATTGTCCATGTAGTTGAACCAATGCCCTGAGGTTTCCCAAAGATGGCGGTCCATAATGTCGGGGGTGTTGACCTCGAGATAGCCTGCGGCTTCCTGACGGCGGCGCATATAGGCAATGAGGTTCTGGAACACACGCCAGCCGGCGGGATGCCAAAAAACAGAGCCCGGGGCATGTTCTTCGAAATGGAACAGATCCATTTCACGGCCCAGTTTGCGATGGTCGCGCTTTGCGGCCTCTTCTAGCATGGTGAGGTGGGCTTTTAGCTTTTCCTTACCGGTGAAGGCTACGCCGTAGATGCGCTGCAGCATCGCGCGGTCGCTGTCGCCACGCCAGTAGGCACCCGCCACAGACATCAGTTTGAACGCATCGCCCGGCAGTTGGCCGGTGTGCTGCAGGTGCGGACCGCGACAGAGATCCTGCCAGTCGCCGTGCCAGTACATGCGCAGCGGCTCATCGCCAGGAATGCTTTCGATCAGCTCGACTTTATAGGGTTCGTTGTTTTCGGTGTAGAAATCAATCGCGCGTTGACGGTCCCAGACCTCGGTCCGGACAGGGTCACGCTTATTGATGATTTCTTTCATCTTTTTTTCGATCACACCGAGGTCTTCGGGGGTGAAGGGCTCGGCGCGGTCAAAGTCATAGTACCAGCCATTGTCGATCACCGGGCCAATCGTGACCTTGGTGTCGGGCCAGATCTCTTGCACGGCACGCGCCATAATGTGGGCGAGGTCGTGACGGATCAGCTCATTGGCTTGGGCCTCGTCTTTCATGGTGTGAATGGCAATGGAAGCATCCGTGTCGATCGGCCACTGCAGGTCCCAGTGCTGGCCGTTCACGGTGGAAGATATGGCTTTTTTGCCAAGTGAGGTCGAGATAGAAGAGGCCACTTCGGCGGCCGTAATGCCTGCCTCGAAGTCGCGTACGTTGCCATCGGGGAATGTGAGGGAAATCTGGGCCATGTGCGTGGCTGCTCCTCGTCGGTTTGGCGCCCACTGAACGCCCGGTTGCGGGTTATTTGTGTGAAAACTCAATGGCCAATGGGGACGGGGAGGTCAAGGGGTGTCGCTGTAAATCTGCGCGCAGCTGTTTGGGCGTGTTGTAATGGCGCGCGTGGCACGCGTTGTTCTGGCGACGAATTGAGTTATTTCGAGATAGGAAGCCAGGGCACCGATCACAGTGCCCGCAACCGGAGTGACATCATGCTGCAGGACAAACGAAAAGATCTAGACAGTGAGCGGCAGAAGAAACTGTTGCAGCGGCTGGTCGAGGAGCTCAGC
>SPLB01000316.1 GCA_004566265.1 Paracoccaceae bacterium
CCCAAAGCGCGCCGCCTGATCCCGAAGCCCCGCCAGCGTGGGGTCGTCCTCTTCCAGACAGAGCACCTCTTGTTGATGGCTGCGGCTGGTGGACAGGCAATTGGTGACCTCGGGCGTCAACACAAAACCTGCCCCGCTCGCGGCGGCCTCGGCCATCATGGCTTTGACCGTCGCAAGATTCTGGTCAGGCTGATCCGAAGAACAGAGTTGCAGCAGCGCCGCACGCAAGACCTTAGGCCGCCAGCAGCGGGTCGAGCTGGCCCGAGCGCTCCAGAGCATAAAGATCGTCGCAACCACCAACATGGGTTTCGCCAACAAAGATCTGCGGTACAGTATAGCCACCATTTGCGCGTTGGATCATTTCAGCCTTGCGGTCGGGCTCCGCGCGAATATCGATCTCAGAAAAGCTCACGCCTTTCTGGTTCAGCAGGCGTTTGGCCGCGTGGCAGAAGCCGCAGAGCGGCGATGTATAGATTTCGACGGGTTTCATCCGGATCTCCAAGCCATTTTGGTTCATACTCCTGCGGGATTTGGGCCCGCGGATCAAGTATTGCTAGGCCATTCCCTCCCTGTGACGCTGCCGTTGACCCGCGCAAGGACCAAAACATGCACGTCCCTTGCTTCTGCTGCCTGACAGGCGGCTGTACAAGCTCTTAAAGTGGCCCCGCTGGTCATAACATCATCGATCAGAATAATCTTGCGCCCGGTGAGGCGCGCGGCCTGTCGCGGGTTGACCCGGATCGCATCAGACAGAAGTGTTTGCCGGTCTTTCCTCGACTTGTGGTCCAGCGACGGTGTCATCTTAGACCGCAGCAAAGCATTGGGGCAGCAATCCCAATTTCCGCGCAACGCCAAAGCCTGCGCCAACAACGCCGCCTGATTGTACCCCCGCCGCAGCAGTCGCGACCAATGCAAGGGCACCGGCACCAAAAGCGGATCATTCCGCAACAGATCCTGCCCCGCCTTTTGCAGCCATCCGGCCGCGGGACGCGCAAGATCTGTGCGGTCCCCATGTTTGAGGGCCAAAACAAGCCGCTTGCCCTGCCCTTGATAGGCCAAGGCCGCACGTCCCCGGTTCCAAGGAGGCGGATCAGATAAACACCCGTCGCACAAGTTTCGTTCCCCATCCGGCGCATGGCCGGGCAAAGAACACCCACAGGAATCGCAAGACGCCCCCGAAATGAACTCCGTCTTGGACCAGCACTGGCCACATAGACCAAAGTCATCTTGCACCTGTGCCCCGCAGCTGACACAGGCTGATGGGTAAATCAGTGAAACTGCCGTTTGAAACTGTTGTCGCAACATCATAACTTCTTCCCATGACACAAGACATGCCCCGGATCTTTGATCGCGAGACCTTGATTGCCCGACGTGCCCGCAGAAAACGCGAGGCCCTGTTTCTTCACGACTTGGCCCGCGATGAGGTCGAGGGTCGGCTGCAATTCGTTAAGAGGTCGTTTACCAATCCTGCAATTGTCGCGCCTTTTACGGAGATCTGGGAAGATTTTCTGCCCAACACAAAGATCACCAGCGATGCCGATCTGCTGGACCTTGAAAAAGGCGCACATGATTTGGTGGTTCATGCCATGGGTCTGCATTGGGCCAATGACCCGGTGGGTCAGTTGATCCAATGCCGCCGTGCCCTGCGTAAAGACGGGCTTTTGCTACTGGTCACCTTGGGCGGGCAGACTTTGCATGAGCTTCGAACAAGCTTGGCAGAAGCTGAAACTTTTGTGTCAGGCGGGCTATCCCCGCGCGTGGCACCTATGGGTGAAATCCGGGATCTCGGTGCGTTACTTCAACGGGCCGGGTTTGCACTGCCAGTGGCAGATCTGGTGCCCATGACGGCACACTACCGGGACCTGCGGCATTTGATGCAAGACCTGCGCGAGATGGGTGAAGCCAATGCCATGGCGAACCGGGTGCGCCGCCCGACACCGCGCGCCGTGTTTGAACGGGCCGAACAAATCTACCGGCAGAACTTTGAAACCGACACGGGCCGGTTGGCCGCGACGTTTGAACTGGTCTGCCTAACCGGCTGGACCCCATCCGAAAGCCAGCCGCAACCTTTGCGCCCGGGCTCGGCCAAAATGCGACTGGCCGAGGTGCTCAGGGTGCCAGAGACCAAACTGCCGGAATAAACCGAAATTAGATGCGCATATCGGCGCACCAACGTGATCCAATTGCCCCCCTCAAGCGTAAATATTTACGCTTTGGTTGAATTTATCTGACGCTCGACAGGACCCTTTTATGCTGGACGCACGCTCTACTGCCACCTGCCCTCATCACGCCCCCAAAGATCATCCGGCGGTAAAGCCGGGGAAGGTGGGCGTCCTGCTGGCCAACCTCGGCACGCCGGACGACTACAGCTATTGGCCAATGCGTCGCTATTTGAGCGAGTTTTTGTCCGATCAACGCGTGATCGACTATCCACGTTGGAAATGGCAGCCGCTGTTGCAGTTGATTATCCTGAGCAAACGCCCTTTCAGCTCGGGCCAGGCGTACAAATCGATCTGGAATCACGACAAGGGCGAAAGCCCTTTGATGACGCTGACCAAAGATCAGACCGTCAAAATGACAGCGGCCCTGACCGCGAAATACGGCGATCAGATCATGGTCGATTTCTGTATGCGCTATGGCAATCCGTCGACCAAATCCAAAGTTGATGCGATGATTGAGGCAGGTTGCCAGAAGATCCTGTTTGTGCCGCTTTATCCGCATTACGCAGGTGCGACCTCAGCCACAGCAAATGACGCGTTTTTCCGAGCACTTATGGAGGCCACCTGGCAGCCCGCGGTACGTACGATTCAGCCCTATTTCGCCCAGCCTGAATACATCGACGCGCTCGCCAACTCAGTCGAAGAGGCCTACGCCAAGGCCGAAAAGAAGCCCGACGTTCTGGTTTGCTCCTACCACGGGATGCCAAAACGCTATCTGATGCAAGGCGACCCTTACCATTGTCAGTGCCAGAAAACGACACGCCTTTTGAAGGAACGTCTGGGGTGGGACGACACGCAGATCCTGACCACGTTCCAATCCGTCTTTGGACCCGAGGAATGGTTGCGTCCCTATACGGTGGAACACGTAGCAGAGCTTGCCAAGCAGGGAAAAAAGAATATCGCGGTGATTGCACCGGCCTTTTCTGCAGACTGCATCGAAACCCTTGAAGAGATCCAAGAAGAGATCTGTGAGGCTTTTGAGGAAGCTGGGGGGGAAAGTTTTACCTATATTCCCTGTTTGAACGATCGCGATGACCACATAGCGGCTTTAACCCGAGTCGTGTCGGAAAACTTGAAAGGTTGGCTCGACTGATTCGCCTGCTCAGTCCCCGCGATGTGTCCGATTTTCCTACAGCGCGATCATTGCCTGGGACAAAATCATCGCGTCTCAGGGCACCAAAAAAGGCGGCTGACAACTCAGCCGCCTTTTTTTATTCTTGATAAGCAAC
>SPLB01000317.1 GCA_004566265.1 Paracoccaceae bacterium
AGCGCCTCCCCTGCTCTGCGGCCAGCGAAACAAAAGGCGCTTCCCAAACGCGGTTTCGCCGGAGACCCAAAACGGGCGCCCCGAGGGACGCCCGCAAGTCTGCAGTCAATACGCGAAAGCTCAGTTGTATTTTGCCTGGATCTCGGCCTGAGTGCCATCGTCTATTATCGACTTCAACGCCGACTGCATGCTGGCCACCAAAGCGGGATCTGTGGTTTTGCTGCAAGCAACCGCCATGATGGTTTCCGACAGGACCAGCACCTCTTCGAGCGCAACGCCCTCAGCAACGGCGGCGTCGAGGAAGGAGGCGGTGGTCACCATTAGGTCAATCCGGCCCGCCAGGAGTTTCTTGATGGTGACATCCGGGGTCGGCGACAGGTCCACCTTGGTGAATCCGTTCTGCTCCAGCACGCCGACGGTGTAGTCACCGGTTTGGGTGCCTGTGCGCAGACGAGCGGCCGCGGCCACATCGCCCGCAGCAACATCGCGACCTTTGGCCTTTACCAGAACGGTGCGATCCGCCTGCAGCGGTTCTATCCATTGGAACTTCGGATCACGTTCGGCAGTGTGGGTTGCGGCGAAAACGCAGGTGTTCGGTTTCTTTTCCGCCAAATTGATCGCGCGGGACCACTGGGTCAGCTCCATGTCATAAGCAACACCGGCCCGGGCCATCATTTCGACCACCTGATCGGTGGCAATCCCGACGATCTGGCCATCCCGTTCAAAGTTGAGCGGTGCGTAGTCTTCAGTCAGCATTTTCAGCTCGGTCGCAGAGGCGGAGGTCACCAGAGCGAGGGCGCAGGCCGCAGAGGCAATGGGAGCTGCGAGGGCGCGGAGGGTCTTCATCTTGGTCATTTCCTTTGGGTGAAACATGTCCGCGCAGATTGGATCCAAAACCCTAAGGGAAGGTTGCTGATTTCTAGAAACAAAAAGGTACAAAACCAGCACTTGTGTAAAGGATACGCTTGTGGGGTAGCTGCGCCTGCAGTCGCAGGGACATGACGCAGCTTTAACTGGCGTGCTGACATGCCTCCAGTTGTTCGCGCACGCCATCAAAGTGCCGAGGACACTGTCGTATAGCTGAAATAGCGTTTCACTTGGCATTAAGAGCTGCACCGTCAATTGATTGGCTGTTTTTCGTTTTTGGAAGGGTGCGTATGGATTGTCGTCGTCTCGGGCGACAAACAGCCATTTCAAAGTGGTCACCTTTCCCGTACGGCACCCTGTGCAACAGGACGTGCCCGAGTGGTGCCCAGGTGCGCTTCGGCGCTGAAGCCGGAAGACCCGCGCCACGCGATGATGATGGCACATCCGCCGCGCAAACCCGACTGCCGCGCAGAGCTGCGCACCTTTGTCTATCAGTCGCCCAAGGTCGGCGATGTGCTGTTGTGGGAAAGCTTCATCCGCCACGAGGTGCCGCTGAACATGGCCGAAGAAGAACGCATTTCGGTGAGTTCTAATTATCGTTGAGGATGAGCGAGCTTACCGGAAACGCTCCGGGGGGGCGTTTCGCTCGCGAACGGGCGGAGCCCAAACCGGCCGTTACTGATCAGCAAAACATGAGGGCTGCGCTCTTCGTTGGGGCGGGGCGGGCGCTGTCTGGGCCCTAAGCGCGGGTCGGTTTCTTTGGCGCAATCTTTGCCAACGCGAATTGGTCTTAGTGCAGGTGCGCTGCGCGCTGGGTTCTTGCGGAGGCACTCACTTGGGTCATCAAACCCGTAAAATCGATGAAACAATTGCTATTCATGAAGCTCTTGGCTCACGGTTTTCGGGCGCCGCTGGATTAGGGGTGATTGAGGCTGAGGTTCGGGAGCATTTGGAGCGCGAGGTGTGTTTGTCCGGCAAAAAAGTTATTGAGTATTCAGCGGGCATTTTGAGCTACGTCCCAAATCAGTGCCATTTCGAGGGACGTTGCGGATAAACTAGAACTGTGTGCAACGCCAACTTTCCCTTGCCCCCAACCGCGATTTCCCTTAAAGGACCCCATCACTCTTAGGCTTTGCTTCGCGAATCCATCTGAATGACTATTTTTGCGTGCCTCTGGCCATCTCCACAAGGTCCATTTGGCGCACGTGTTACATAACCCACCAGATCCAAAGGTGACCCGTCATAAGGGGCCTTCTGGTGCCAAGGAAAAGGAACAAAGGCGATGAACGCCAATGATCTTCGCGAGAAGACCGTGGATGAACTCCGCGAGCTGCTTGCTTCCATGAAAAAAGAAAGCTTCAACCTGCGGTTTCAGCAGGCCACCGGTCAGCTGGAAAACACTGCTGCCGTGCGCAACGCGCGCCGTAATGCAGCCCGTGTGAACACCATCCTGAACGAAAAAGCTGCTGCAGCAGCTGAATAAGGAGCTTTCGATATGCCCAAACGCATCCTGCAAGGCGTCGTGACCTCCGACGCAAACGCACAGACCGTAACCGTGTCCGTTGAACGTCGCTTCACGCACCCGGTTCTGAAGAAAACCATCCGTAAGTCCAAAAAATACCGGGCTCACGATGAACAGAACGCTTTCAAGGTCGGCGACTCTGTACGCATCATCGAATGCGCGCCGAAATCGAAAACGAAACGCTGGGAAGTTCTGGAAGCCTAAGAGCCTGAAGTTCAGGCTCCTGGCGACGAGGCTTTTTAGCACAGTCGAAACCCTGGGGGATACCAGCACCGCATCGCTGCCCCATAGGTCGGGAGAAACCACATGATCCAGATGCAAACAAATCTGGATGTTGCTGACAACTCCGGCGCACGCCGAGTTCAGTGCATCAAGGTTCTGGGTGGCTCCAAGCGTAAATACGCTTCCGTAGGTGACGTGATTGTCGTCTCGGTTAAAGAAGCCATCCCGCGCGGCCGCGTGAAAAAAGGGGACGTCCGCAAGGCCGTCGTCGTGCGCACCGCCAAAGAAGTCCGTCGTGAAGACGGCACCGCAATCCGTTTTGACCGCAACGCAGCTGTTATTCTGAACAACAGCGGCGAGCCGGTCGGCACCCGTATCTTCGGCCCGGTTGTTCGCGAACTGCGCGCGAAAAACTTCATGAAGATCATCTCTTTGGCGCCGGAGGTGCTGTAATTATGGCTGCTAAACTCCGTAAAGGCGACAAAGTTGTCGTTCTGTCCGGCCGCGACAAGGGCAAAGAAGGCACCATTGCCTCGGTTGACCCCAAAGCCGGTAAAGCCGTTGTTGACGGCGTGAACATGGCAATTCGCCACACCCGCCAGTCCCAGACGTCCCAAGGCGGCCGTCTGCCCAAAGCACTGCCGATCGACCTGTCGAACCTGGCGCTGCTGGACTCCAACGGCAAAGCCACCCGCGTTGGCTTCCGCGAGGAAGACGGCAAGAAAGTGCGCTTCGCAAAGACCACCGGGGAGACTGTCTGATGCTGGATAACGCAACCTACACCCCGCGTCTGAAGACCCTCTACAAAGAGACCATCCGCGGTGCTCTGAAAGAGGAATTCGGCTACAAAAACGAGATGATGATCCCCAAGCTGGAGAAAATCGTTCTCAACATCGGTTGTGGCCGCGCCGCTGTCAAAGACAGCAAAAAAGCGAAGTCTGCTCAGGCTGACCTGACCGCAATCGCGGGCCAGAAAGCAGTCACCACTGTTGCAAAGAACTCCATCGCTGGCTTCCGCGTTCGTGAAGGCATGCCGATGGGTGCAAAAGTGACCCTGCGCGGCGACCGGATGTTCGAATTCCTCGATCGTCTGATCACCATCGCGATGCCCCGCATCCGCGACTTCCGTGGCGTTTCTGGCACTTCTTTCGATGGCCGTGGCAACTACGCCATGGGTCTGAAAGAGCACATCGTGTTCCCGGAAATCGACTTCGACAAGATCGACGAAGCCTGGGGCATGGACATCGTTATTGCCACCAACGCAAACACCGACGCTGAAGCTAAGGCACTGTTGAAAGCATTCAACATGCCCTTCAACAGCTGATCGCGGGAAGGAAGAGACCATGGCTAAGAAAAGCATGATCGAACGCGAGAAAAAGCGCGAGCGTCTGGTTGCAAAATACGCTGCCAAGCGCGCCGAGCTGAAAGAAATCGCAAACGACGAATCTCGCCCGATGGAAGAGCGCTTCAAAGCGCGTCTGAAACTGGCGAAACTGCCGCGCAACTCGTCGGCAACCCGTCTGCACAACCGTTGCCAGCTGACCGGCCGTCCTCACGCTTACTACCGTAAGCTGAAGATCAGCCGTATCGCGCTGCGGGAACTGGGCTCCAACGGCCAGATCCCCGGTATGGTGAAATCGAGCTGGTAAGGAGAGACTGATATGAACGATCCTATCGGCGATATGCTCACCCGTATCCGCAACTCTCAGATGCGCGGCAAGTCCACTGTATCCACACCGGCGTCGAAGCTGCGTGCCTGGGTTCTGGACGTGCTCGAGGACGAGGGCTACATCCGCGGCTACGAGAAAACCACCGACGTCAATGGCCACGCGGCAATTGAAATCTCGCTGAAGTACTACGAAGGCGAGCCGGTTATTCGCGAAGTGAAGCGGGTTTCCAAACCCGGTCGTCGCGTTTACATGGGCGTTAATGACATTCCTGCGGTCCGTCAGGGCCTGGGCGTGTCGATTGTCTCCACCCCAAAAGGTGTGATGTCGGACGCAAAAGCACGTGCTGCCAACGTTGGCGGCGAAGTGCTCTGCACCGTCTTCTAAGGAGGCCTACGCACAATGTCTCGTATTGGTAAAAAACCGGTCGAACTGCCCAGCGGTGTAACCGCTGCGGTTTCCGGCCAGTCCATCGAAGTAAAGGGTCCGAAAGGCACCCAATCCTTCACCGCAACTGACGACGTCACCATCACCGTGGAAGACAACCTGGTCAAAGTTGAGCCGCGCGGCAAGTCCAAGCGCGCGCGCCAGCAGTGGGGCATGTCCCGCACCATGGTTGCCAACCTGGTTCAAGGTGTCACCGGCGGTTTCAAGAAAGAACTTGAAATCCAAGGTGTGGGTTACCGGGCTCAAATGCAGGGCAACACCCTGAAACTGAACCTCGGCTACAGCCACGACGTTGATTTTACTGCGCCGGAGGGTGTGACCATCACCGCTCCCAAGCAGACGGAAATCGTCGTGGAGGGTGCAGACGCCCAAGCGGTTGGCGAAGTTGCGGCGAAAATCCGCGATTGGCGCCGTCCCGAGCCCTACAAGGGCAAAGGGATCCGCTACAAAGGCGAATTCATCTTCCGCAAAGAAGGCAAGAAGAAGTAAGGACGAACACAATGGCAAACAGCAAACGTACTCTGTTTCTGAAGCGCCGTCTGCGCGTCCGGAACAAGCTCCGCAAAGTGAACGCAGGCCGTCCGCGTCTGTCTGTTCATCGCTCGAACAAGAACATCTCCGTTCAGCTGATCGACGACGTGCGTGGCGTAACCCTGGCTGCGGCCTCGACCCTCGAGAAGGATCTGGGTTTTGTCGGCAAAAACAACATCGAAGCGGCGACCAAGGTCGGCGCGGTGATTGCCGAACGTGCCAAGGCAGCAGGCGTCGAAGCAGCATACTTCGACCGCGGCGGCTTCCTCTTCCACGGCAAAGTGAAGGCTCTGGCCGACGCAGCGCGTGAAGGTGGGCTGAAGATCTAAGGATCTTGGGCGTCCCGACTTTGGGGCGCCCACAGTTGATACTGTGGTCTGTGCTCTCACAGGCCCGATGATCCGGGAGGGGGAGACCCTCACCAGGATTGGATATATGGGGGCGAAAGCCCCTGTCGTTCTGAAAGGAAAGCCAAATGGCAGAACGTGAAAACCGTCGTGGCAAAGGCCGCCGCGAGGAAGAGACACCGGAATTCGCAGACCGTCTGGTCGCGATCAACCGCGTGTCCAAAACCGTTAAAGGCGGTAAGCGCTTTGGTTTCGCAGCTCTGGTTGTCGTAGGCGAC
>SPLB01000318.1 GCA_004566265.1 Paracoccaceae bacterium
GCTCCACCGATGCCTGCGGATCTGCCCTTCTGGAAAGGCGCCGTGGTCATTGGGCTGTTTTGTTCGCTGGCCTTCCCGCTGGTCGGCCTGACCCTGTTGGGGGTGCTTGCTTTTGACCTGCTGATGCTGAGCAAAATCCCCGCCCTAAAGCGCACTCTCAGTTAACAAAAAGGGAGGTGGCCTGCATCTCGGCCCCTCCCGTCTTCTTGACGCAACAGCCCCGGGCAGCACGCACGCAGCGGTGCCCCCCACGCGCCCTCAGACGTGCTGCGCCCCATTCACCTCGATCTCGGCGCCCGAGATATAGGAACTCTTCTCCGAACACAGGAAATAGATCGCATCGGCCACCTCGCTTGGCTGACCAAGCCGTTGCATGGGCAGTTTTTCCACAATCTTATCGGTGCCGGGTGACAGAATGGACGTTTCCACCTCACCCGGCGCAATCGCATTCACCCGCACACCCAGCGGGCCAAAGTCATGGGCCATTTCCCGCGTCAACGCGGCCAGCGCCGCCTTGGAGGTCGCATAGGCCGCGCCCGCAAACGGATGTACCCGGCTGCCCGCGATCGAGGTCACATTCACCACCGACCCCTTGGCCGCCGCTAGCTCGTCCTTCAACCCCCGCGCCAACACGACCGAGGCAAAGAAGTTCACATGAAAGACCCGGCCCCAGTCGATCAGATCGGTGGTTAAGGTGCTGAGCCGCTCGCCTTCCGGGCCTTTGGGCGAAATGCCTGCATTGTTCACCAGCGCATCCAGCTTGCCCTCCAGACGCTCCTGAATTTCGCCAACCGCATTGATAGTGTCGGCTGGATCACCCAAATCCAGTTGCACATGATCATCCTGACCGCCGCCCCAGGGGCATTCTTCGGGGAACGGCTGGCGCGAACAGGTGATCACCCGCCAGCCTTCGGCATGGAATTTGCGCACGGTGGCATGACCAATGCCCCGGCTGGCCCCGGTCAGCAGCAAGGTCTTGGGACGGTCTGCCTTTGGGCGCCCTGCCGCCTCCTGATCTGCGGCTTCGGCATAAGGGCATGTGCCTTCTGTGGTGGTCATCTTGGCCTCTTTCACATGAGATGCGGCTGGCTGCCCCCGACCCAGAGGCCAGAGATTCGGACGCGCCGCTTTGCGCAAGCCTAACAGCCGCCAGCGTGGCTGCAATCTCTCTTGCGTTTTGCCAATTCTGTACTTTCTTTGCGACCAGATCTTGGCTTATCTGACCATTACGACTACGACAGCCGTCAAATTGCACGTGCCCGCTTTTGACTACGACCTCACATGGTTGCATCAGCGCGCTTCTTCAGGACAAATCGCAGGATGAAAACCCAAGACATGAACCGTGACTGGATCGCCACCGCTGAAACCCTCTCCTCTGCCCTGCCTTATATGCAGCGCTATGATGATGCTGTTGTGGTCATCAAGCTCGGCGGCCATGCGATGGGCAGCGATGAAGCCATGGAAAGCTTTGCCCGCGATGTGGTGCTGCTGCGACAGGTTGGCGTGAACCCGGTGATCGTCCACGGCGGCGGGCCCATGATCAATGCCATGCTCGAAAAGCTTGCCATCAAATCCGAATTTGTGAACGGCAAGCGTGTGACGGACGCGGCCACCATGAACGTTGTGGAAATGGTGCTCTCTGGCGTGGTGAACAAACGCATTGTGCAAGCGATCAATGCCCAGGGGGGCAAAGCCGTGGGCCTTTCGGGTAAGGATGCGAGCCTCATCACCTGCAACCAGACCAACCCCGACCTCGGGTTTGTTGGTACACCGGCGCAAATCGACACCAAGGTTCTGGCGACCCTCTTTGAAAACGAAATGATCCCAGTTATCGCCCCCATCGGTGCAGGCCCCAAGGGCGAGACCTTTAATATCAATGGCGACACCGCCGCTGGTGCGATTGCGGGCGCCCTCAAAGCTGACCGTCTGCTGCTGCTGACCGATGTGGCCGGAGTTAAAAATGCCGCAGGCGACGTGGTGACCGAACTGAAAGCCAGCGATGTGGAGGCCATGACCGAAGAGGGCGTTATCGCCGGTGGCATGATCCCCAAGACAGAGACCGCGCTCAAAGCCGTGCGCGACGGTGTCCGCGCCGCGATTATCGTGGATGGCCGTGTGCCCAATGCGGTCCTGCTGGAGCTGTTCACCAACCATGGTGCCGGCTCCATGATCCGGGACTGAGCGCGCTTGATCTGCGCGGAATTCACACTCATAAGTTGAAATTCGCAACAGCCCCTTTGGGGCTACTATGCGCTTTGACGCCTGTTTAACCCAGACACAAGCCACGGCGGACTCTTGCAATTGTGGATTGATCTTTCCCCTACTGCCTCCTTACAATGCCCGTATGGAGCAGCATTCCCGCTACAAACAGATAGAAAACCATGCAGAGGCCCTAGGGCTCTGCGTGATGGGGAGTGTGGTTGCAGCCGACCGCGGCCCAAAGGAGGTAAACAACCCAAGCACGAAATCCTGTGGTCCGTTAATCCTACTGGGCACCGGCCCATCCTTCTGGTCGCAGTTGCAAAAGGCGCCTGAGTTTTCCGATGGCCTTCCAGACCCAATCGACCGCTGGTCCAGCAGAGTTCTAACCAAACTCGCCACCGATCTCGGGGCAGAAGCGCATTTTCCTTTTGACGGACCACCTTACAAGCCCTTTGTTGCCTGGGCCCATCTGTCTGGACGCTTCTTTACCTCACCGTCGCAAATGTTGGTGCATGATCAATACGGTATGATGATCTCCCTGCGCGGAGCCCTTGAATTTGAAAATGACTTTTCCACCCCGGCGCCTGCGCTTGTGTCCTCTCCCTGCAACAGTTGTGAAAGCCGTGCCTGCATTTCGACATGCCCCGTCGAAGCCATGCCAGAAGGCGGGCCTTATGACGTTGTCGGCTGTGGCCGTCATCTTGCACACTCAGAAGGTGCGCCCTGCCTCTTCGGCGGATGCGTCGCTCGCCGCGCCTGCCCCCTCAGCGCGGGGGCGCAGCGCGATCCGGCACAGACGTCCCATCATATGCAAGCTTTCCTCGCCAACCTGCCCTCTGCAACCTCTCACCGAAAATCCCTCGCCTGAACCATGCCCCTTGGTCCGTACTGCCTGACCCAATCCACATCTGCCAAATGAAGCGAGTGCCCATGTCCCTGACACTGATTCTGACCCGCCACGCGAAATCTGATTGGAACACCAAGACCCCGTCGGACCACACCCGCCCGCTGAATGTCCGTGGCCGAAAATCTGCAGCAGTTCTGGGCGACTGGGTTCGCGCCCTTCCGACCAGTTTGCACCCACAACAAGCGCTGTCGTCCTCCGCAGTGCGCACCCGTGAAACGCTGACGCTTATGAATCTGTCGCTTCCAGAAACCTTTAGCGAACGGCTTTATCTCGCAACGCCCGAAGTGATGCTGCGCGCGCTGCAGGAGGCCGAGGCAGAGCGGGTCCTGATGCTGGGTCATAACCCCGGACTTGCAGAGTTCGCCCACCAGCTCGTTGATCACGCCCCCGATCATGCCCGCTTCGAAGACTACCCCACAGGGGCCACCACCGTGATCCGTTTCGATATTTCCAGATGGTCCGAACTGCGCTTTGGTACAGGCTCTGTTCTTGATTTCGTGGTCCCGCGTGAATTGCTGGCAGAGGCTGTTTGAAAATGACCAAAGTTGTCCTCGTGACCGGGGCCAGTCGGGGCATTGGCCGCGCCATCGCCTGCGAGTTGGCCAAGGATCACCATGTGGTTATCACTTGGCGCAGCACTATACCCAAGGCGATGCCACCCTCCATTCTGCCGCTTCAGGCAGATCTGAACCGCCCAGGCGCCCCGGCGCA
>SPLB01000319.1 GCA_004566265.1 Paracoccaceae bacterium
CCGGCGCGGTAGGAGCCCCGCTCGAGCCGATAGTGAAAGTGTGCCAACCAACTGTCCCAGTCCCTGCTATGGAAATGGCAAAGGTCCCATCCTTGCAGATCCGGTGCCGGGATTTCACCATTGAGAAAGCCGCTGTGGATCTTCACATCCACCGCGCCAAGGTCCGTGCGCAACAAGACCTTACCCTGAAGATGGCTCAGGAAACCGCCGCGCAAGTAGCGGCCAAATTCCGGGTAGACTTCGTCGATCAGATCTCGGGTTTCGGGTGCGTTGCCTAGGAAGCGTTTGAAATGGGTTTCTGACCCCGAAAGTGCTTCCACAGGACGGAGCCGAAGCGCCCGGCGGTCCGCAGGTTGTGCTTCCAGCACTGCCGCAAGGGGCGCAGGCCCCGAAATAAACTCGTCCACGTCCAGATGAGTGAGCCAATCCACATCGCGGGCCTGTTTTTGGTAGGCGCGCGTGGCGTTCAGGGCTTGGCGGACCTGATGTTTCTTGGGTCGATATCCATGGTTGCTGTTCCAATAGCCGTCGTCGCAAAGCGTAATTCGCACCTTGGGGTGCGCCGTAAGCGGCGCCATGGCTGCAGGACAGGGCGTGTCGAGGTAGAGAAACAGCCGATGCGCGCCGGCCTCGATATGATAGGCTGCAAACTTGAGAATCTCGCGCGCTTCGGCCTTTATGGTCGCAACAAGCCCCCAGCGTTTCACAAGGCGCGCCGGTTTAGAGTGTGGGCTTGCAATACTGAGATCAGACCATCATCTCCTTGGTCGCCGACAGGGTGATGTCGGGGTAGTCGCGGTTCACACGGTCAATATCCCATTGCAGGCGCGTTAGGTAGACGATGTCGCCATCGTGATCATGGCTGATGTGCTGCTTGTTGGCGTTTGCGAATTTATCCAACGCAGTTTTTTCACCGTTGACCCAGCGGGCCGAGGTAAACTGCGACGGTTCGAACCGCACGGGAAGGCCGTATTCCAGTTCAATCCGGCTGGCGAGCACTTCGAACTGCAGCGCTCCGACGACGCCGACAATAAAGCCCGAGCCGATAGAGGGTTTGAACACTTTTGCGGCGCCTTCTTCAGCAAACTGCATCAGTGCCTTTTCAAGGTGCTTGGCCTTCATTGGGTCGCCAGCGCGTACACCTTGCAAAAGCTCCGGCGCAAAAGACGGAATGCCGCTGACGCGCAGGGCTTCGCCTTCGGTCAGCGTGTCGCCAATGCGCAGCTGGCCGTGGTTCGGAATGCCAATGATGTCACCGGCCCAGGCTTCTTCTGCAAGTTCGCGGTCAGAGGCCAGGAACAGAACCGGGTTGGAAATCGCCATTGGCTTCTTGCTGCGCACATGGGTTAGCTTCATACCGCGTTTGAAATGGCCAGAGGCCATGCGCACAAATGCCACGCGGTCGCGGTGTTTTGGGTCCATATTGGCTTGAACCTTGAAAACAAATCCAGAAACCTTTTTCTCCTCGGGTGCGATTTCACGCGGAGAGGCTGACTGAACCTGAGGTTCGGGGCCGTATTTTCCGATACCGTTCATCAATTCCTTCACCCCGAAGGAGTTGATGGCAGAGCCGAACCAGATAGGGGTCATGTGCCCTTCCAGAACCGCCTGCGGGTCGAGCGTCGGCAAAAGCTCCTTGGCCATCTCGATCTCTTCGAGGAATTTCTCAAGAAGGTGTTCCGGCACGTGCGCGGCGAGCTTCGGGTCATCCAGCCCCTTGATTTCAATGCTTTCCGCGATCTTGTTGCGGTCGGCGCGGTCGATTAGCTCCAGCCGATCGCGTAGAATGTCATAACAGCCGACAAAATCGCGACCCACACCAATGGGCCAGCTGGCAGGCGTTACGTCAATTGCCAGCATTTCTTGAATTTCGTCAATGATTTCAAACGTATCACGACTTTCACGGTCCATCTTGTTGCAGAAGGTCAGGATCGGCAGATCACGCAGGCGGCAGACCTCGAACAGTTTCTGGGTTTGGCTTTCAACCCCCTTCGCGCCGTCGATCACCATGACAGCGGCATCCACGGCCGTGAGCGTACGATAGGTATCCTCAGAAAAGTCGGAGTGGCCGGGCGTGTCCACCAGATTGAAGCGAAAATTGTCAAAATCAAAGGACATCGCCGAGGCAGATACTGAGATCCCGCGATCCTTTTCCATCTGCATAAAGTCCGACCGCGTGCGCCGTGCTTCACCCTTTGCGCGTACCTGACCTGCCATTTGAATAGCGCCTCCATAAAGAAGGAATTTTTCAGTCAGGGTCGTTTTGCCGGCATCCGGGTGCGAGATAATCGCAAAGGTGCGGCGGCGGGCGATTTCGGGCGGCAGCTCGGGGCGGTTTTGTGCGGTGTCCAACATGGGTCTGGCTCTAGCTAGAAACAATCACAGAGGCAAGAAAAAGCGGCGTTGAAAGCAACGGTCTGGCATCTGCCGGGAGCGGAGACTGAACCCATTGCGGTGAGAAGGACCTTGAACTTCAGCGATAAGGTTGGTTGCTTCGTAAAGAGCGTTGAAGGCTGTTTGAAATCAGTCGCACCTTGGGGAAATCAATATCGTTCCTAGGATTTGCTAACGAATATTTGGTATCCCGTGGATCATCGTCTTCCGAAAGTCAGCGATGAGCTGTGAGTTTACAGAATCTAGCCAAAAACGAGTTCCCAGGTGCAGCAGAACCGAGTTATAGAAGCCTTTGATATTCTGGAAAATGTCGCCGTCGCAGTTTTTGTCTTGGAAGTCGGGCAAGATGGGCTTCCACGTTACATTGCGACCAATTCAACTCAGCGGGGTTACACCGGCTTCGCGAAAGAGGACTGTCTTGGCAAAACCGCCTTAGAGATTTTTGGTGGCGTCACAGGGCGGCGCGCACTTAATCAGCATTTGGCAGCCATCGAAGCGGCAGAGCCAGTTTCCTATGAGGCGACACTTCCAACACAATGTGCGGCGACCCATCTGAAGACAACCCTTACGCCAAATTTGGATCGCAGCGGCAAGGTTACCCATTTGGTCGGAACGTCGATTGACGTAAGTTCGTCTCATGAGCTTGATGAGGCATTAGAACTTACCAGGATTGCCTTGCGCCGCGCCGAAGAAGCCAACCAAGCGAAAGAGCGCTTCGTGGCCAATATGAGCCATGAAATACGCACGCCTATGAACGGCATCTTAGGGATCTGCGAGCTGTTGCAGGCAACTGACCTGGATGAGCCGCAGCGCCTTTATGCCAATACGATTGCCAATTCAGCCAACGCACTCCTGACGGTAATCAATGAGATTCTGGACTTCTCGAAAATTCAGGCTGAGAAGATTTCGATCCACGATGCGCCGTTTTCACTGCGTGATCTTTTGCAGGATATTGGGACGCTTCTGTGGGCCAAAGCGTCTTACAAGGGGATCGATCTGCGTACGGCATATCCCAACAACATTCCTTGGTTTTTTGTCGGTGATGTGAGTAAAATCCGCCAAATTATGATGAACCTTCTCGGCAACGCGATCAAATTTACCGAAGAAGGATATGTCGAAATTGAAATTCGCTATGACCCTGAGGTCGCGAAATACCCGTTGGAGATTTCGGTCTGCGATACTGGTACAGGAATTGCCCCGGATAAACTGGACTTGATTTTTTCCGCTTTTGAACAGGTGGACAGGACAAAAACGCAGGTCGTTGAAGGCACCGGTCTGGGGCTTGCGATCACTAAGGCGCTGGTGGAGCGGATGGACGGGGCGATTACCGTTACCTCAACGCTAGGCGTAGGAGCACGGTTCACAGTGTCCCTGAACCTCCCGGTTGCGCAGGATCAATATGGCGCTGCTGGAGAGCCTGCTTTGGGTGTTTCTGTTGAGGAGGAAGGGAGCCTTGGAGAGGTGACTGAGTACTCCCCCACACAAAGCAAACGCCTTTCTTTGGGGCCTATTGCCGGAAATCAAAACAGCGGGATCACTGTTCGGGATTTGACGGGATTGCGGATTTTGGTTGCTGAAGATAACAAAACCAATCAGCTCTTGTTGGAGAAAATGCTCGCTGCCAATGGACTTGCGATAAGTTTCGCATCAAATGGGCAGCTGGCCTTTGAGGCATATCGCACCGAACATTGGGATCTGGTTTTGATGGATCTGTCCATGCCGGTTCTCGGGGGGCTGGATGCAACCCGAAAGATCCGTGCTTATGAAATGGCAGAAGGTCTGAAGGAATGCCAGATCATTGCGATTACTGCAAATGCGCAGCCCCGCGATGTTGAAGCCTGCCTCGCCGTTGGGATGAATGATTTCATATCCAAACCCTTTCGTAAACAAGAGCTTATGGAACGCGTTTTGCTGCGCGTGGGCCGGTAAGTGACGAGCTTCATTCAATGATAAGGCGTTCTTGCAGGAAAAGTGTGTTTTCAGAGCGCGCAGGCAAGCCCTAGCGCAACGAGGCGCGCTTTAGAATGTCCAGTGCATCGGGGCGGTTCAGAAGCGACTTTGTGACTTCAAGCCCGTGGTGGGCGCGGGGCGCGTGCGATACGCCATGAGCGGCTTGCGCGGTTATTTCGATTAGAAGGTCCTCTGGCAGGGCGGTGCGGGACACTGGATCGAGTAACAAGCTTTCGGCGGCAATGCCTTCGGCGTAGATAATGTGATGGCGTTCAAACAGGATCTGAAAGTAATCAACATAGCCACCGTCCTGCACCACGACGCTGGTGCCATTGACCAGATCAGCGGCGCGCACCAAAAGTTCCGGGCATCCGGCCTCCAATTCATCGTGGCGTTGATAAATCATCAGGCGGTGATCGGGGCTGACCAGGAGGTCGCGCGTGTTGTTCAGCACGTTGGCGCGGATAAGGATCGGTGCCATTGCGCCAACCGCGCGGGTTGTGGTCTGGCCGACCCAGGTGACGTCCTGAATGCCTGCGTCGCGCGTCAGGACCCTGTCTCCGGCACGCAGGCTCTCTATTGGCCGCTGTTCGCCAGTGCCCATGGTAATATGTGTTCCACGGCTGAAAGCGATGCAAGCAGCTTGCGCCAAGGTGGCACGGGCTCGGTCGCGATTGGCGCTGACCAACCTGTA
>SPLB01000320.1 GCA_004566265.1 Paracoccaceae bacterium
CCACCGCCGCATCTCGGCGCGGTTGGCCATAACAACCAAAAGACGGCGGCGCACGATTGGACCACGGGAGCGGCGTAAAACAGGCGGCGCGGGCGGCGTAAAAGTCGCCCCTATTTGCGGAAACTGTCTGAGCAGGGCGGGCTGGCCGATTTTCACCACGTGAGACCATATGCCGATGCTTCGAGTGGAATTCGATGAGGGCGCAATCAGGAAGATGTGAGCGATCTTTGACCTTGATCACCGCCAGTTTGCGTTTTGAAGGCTGCAGCAAGACCTGCAGCGCAGAACGCCTCACCAGCGCGTTCCAGCATCGCCTGAACCACCATGTCCCGTTGCTGGAAAGGAATGGCGAAAGCTACCGCGTTGCCAAACTTCAAGTGGTTTATTTTGACGCCGCCCTAATCGAACAACTTTGCGCCGCCTTTGGCACGATTGCCATCGACACAAGAGAAATATGCACCTACACGACGCGAATGGTACTTTTTTGGAGCATTTGACATGACCGACATTCTGACATCCAACAGTATCGCTATGGTCACCGGTGCCAGCAGCGGTATCGGTGCCGCCACAGCGCGGCAATTGGCCGAGCGTGGGGTGCGTGTGATCGGTACCGGACGCAACAGCGCCCGATTGGCGGAGCTGGCGGCTGAACTGGGCGACAGAGGGCTAATGATTGAATTGGACGTACGCAACGAGGCCGGCGTTGCAGCCGCACTGGCCGAGTTGCCTGCTCCTTGGCGTGACATCGATATTCTTGTCAACAATGCCGGCCACGATGCCGGGGGGTGGCGGCTCTTTCAAGATATCGACCGAAGTGAGAGCAACGATGTGATTGACACCAACGTCACCGGTCTGATCCGCGTCACGTCCCATATCGTGCCAGGCATGATCGAAAGAAACAAAGGACATATCGTCAATATCGGATCGATCAGTTCATTCACGCCCTATCCCAAATCCGCAGTCTACTGCGCCAGTAAATTCGCTGTCGATGGATTTACCCAGTCGCTGCGGATGGACATGAGCGACACCGCGATTCGAGTGACCCAGATAGACCCGGGCGTTGTGCTAACCGGGTTCCAGTTGAGCCGCTACAAAGGCGATCAGGCGGCTGCGGATGCATTTGTCGACAGCTACCCGACTGGGCTGACGCCGGACGATGTGGCACGCTCCATCTGCTTTGCGTTAGAACAACCACCCGGAGTGATGATCGACCGGATTGTACTGGAACCAACGCAGGGCGCCTGAGGTCGGACAGGCGCGAGATCGACCAGCGGAATATTTCTGCTGTGTTTCTCAACGAACGCGCGTCCGGGCAACGGCTGCTCGGCTCTCTCGGAAAATCCGGATATCTGCGCGATGCTGGAGCCTCGGCTTGACAGGATATTTTGTGGCCACCACGGAGATTGCGCCAGGAGCTGCGGCCAATCCTCCTGCTGTGACGGCCGATCGCCGATAAGCTGTCCCTCGATCCTCCAGATTCAGCTCGATGTGGCCCATCGGGTTTTCCCCTGTATAGCAATAGGATGGCAAACTTGGCCCAACCCGAGTTAGACTGTGCCGAACCGGCCCCAAAAAACTTTAATTACAGGCTCGGCAAATTTTGGCGACAATACGATCCGCGTGATTGGCAACACTCGGGCGGTGGAGGAGCACGCCTCTCTGTTTTGGGTAGTTGGCGACCCAGAAGCTGTCTGCCTCACTTCATTCCGGCTTCGGCCTCGATCTGCTTGCGCGATTTGCGCGCGCGTTCTGTGGCCGATTTCAGCTGACCACAGGCGGCCATAATGTCTTCGCCACGGGTTTTGCGAATCGGAGACGCATAGCCCGCCTGATAGATAATGTTCGCAAAAGCCCGGATGCGGTTATTTGACGACCGTTTGTAAGGCGCGCCGGGCCATTCGTTGAACGGGATCAGGTTGATCTTGGCCGGGATCTTGTAGCGCTCGATATGTTCAATCAGGCGATGCGCATCCTCATCGCTGTCGTTCACGCCGTCAAGCATCACATATTCAAAGGTGATCCGTTCAGAATTTGAAACTTTCGGGTAGCTCGCCAGCGCCTTCAGAAGTTCGTCAATGTTCCAGCGCTTGTTGATCGGCACCAGCACGTCACGGGTCTCATTTGTTGTGGCGTGGAAAGAGATCGCAAGAAGGCAGCCGATTTCGTCGGCGGTGCGGGCAATTTCCGGCACCACACCCGACGTCGAGAGCGTAATGCGGCGGCGGGACAGGGAAATACCTTCCGGATCCATCGCGATTTTCATCGCGTCGCGGACGTTTTCAAAGTTGTAGAGCGGCTCACCCATGCCCATCAGCACGATATTTGATAAGAGGCGGGTTTCATCCTTGGGCGCACCGGGGACCGGCCATTCATCCAGATCGTCGCGCGCCATCATCACCTGGCCGATGATTTCAGCAGGGGTCAGGTTGCGCACCAGTTTCTGGGTGCCGGTGTGGCAGAAGGAACAGGTCAAAGTGCAGCCAACCTGCGAAGAAATGCACAAGGTGCCGCGGTCGTCTTCGGGGATATAAACCACTTCGACCTCGTGGCCGCCATTGATGCGCACCAGATACTTGCGCGTGCCATCGTTTGAGACCTGGCGCGACACAACCTCGGGAATACGAACCTCGAATGTCTCGGCCAGCGCTGCGCGGTAGGCTTTAGAGAGATTGGTCATATCGGCAAAATCGCGTTTACCCCATTGGTAGATCCACTGCCAAATCTGCCCTACGCGCATCTTTGCCTGCTTTTCTGGCGTACCATTGGCGATCAGGGCTTCGTGCATCTGGGTTCGGGTCAGACCGACAAGATTAGTCTTTCCGCCTTCGGAGTCTTTACGCGGCAGGGTCAGGACGTCTTGGGTTATCGGCGCAGATGCGGACATGGCTGGATCCTCGCAAACGGGCGGGCTGGGCGCTTTCAGGGTGGATGCAGCTCTATATAGGATATTGTGGAAATAGCAAAAGGAAACCGCCCGAAACGGGCGGTCTACAGTCTGCTATGTATGGAGCGCATAGGGCCAGTGGCATGCGGAACAGCACCTGAGCGTCAGTCAGCGTCACGCGCAGCGTTTGCGGGCATCTTCAAGCGCGGCTGTAAAGCCGAGCAGCGAGAAGGTGTCTTTGGTCTGGGTGCCACGGGCGGACCGCGCAGTCAGGATCGCCTCTTTGCCGCGCTTCATGGCAGCGATGATTTTTGCATCCGCATCTGGGGTTTCCGGCCAGGCCCACTCGCCTTGGGTCACCAGTGCAAACTTGTCATCCCCAATTTCCAGGGCCACAGTGGAGTTCGGGGCAAAGGGATAGCCGCCGGTGAAAGTCACATTGGGCGCTTTGGTTTCAGCCGGGCGGAAGAACACAAACAATCGAATGGGGCCGCGACGCACGGCCACCACACGACCGTCGCGGGTGTTCACAGGAGGTTTCGAGGTCTGGGATGCCGAAAAACACTCTTTCGGGCTGGTTTCTTCAAAGACACTCCACGCCACATGCGCGCCGACGCGGTTGGTCGATGTTTCCTGTGCGGATGCCGCCAGCGTTGCTGCCGCGAGTGCCACAGCTGCCACGCATGCCCGCGCGAAAAGTTGCCCCAGTTTCCAAGCCATATGTCCTGCCTCCAAGACCATCAAAAACCTCAAATCTGCGCCCGGGTGTCGGGTTAACCGTTACTTGTCTCTGAACAGGCGCGCTTTTGCGCTGACACAAGCATATTTGCGACGAAAGAGCCATGCGCAATTGAGTATGTGGGCAGGATTTTGCCATCTTTGGGTAAATCATTCGGCTTTGGTAATGATTTCGCCTGCAGAGCTTGTCTCAGCCGAGAGGAGAACGGATCACG
>SPLB01000321.1 GCA_004566265.1 Paracoccaceae bacterium
ATTTACGCCTATGTCATGGGCGAAAGCGTGGCGGCCCTCTTCCTTGCGGGTATTGTGCCCGGTATCATGGTCGGCGCCGGTCTGATGTTCATGGTCAAGATCATGGCTGACCGCTATGACTTTCCGGTGGCGTCGCGTCGCTACACCTGGGGCGAACGCGGTCAGGCCAGCCTTAAGGCCTTCTTCCCGCTTTTGACACCTGTGATCATCCTTGGTGGTATTCTTGCGGGGGTGTTTACCCCCACGGAGGCCGCGGCGATTGCCGTGGCTTATGCGCTGGTAATTGGTCTTTTTGTGCTGAAAACCCTGCGCGTGTCAGAGTTGCCGGACGTGCTGGCGCGCGCCGGTCTGACCTCGGCGGTGGTTCTGCTGCTGGTCGGTGCGGCGATGTCATTCAAAACAGTTGTTTCGCTGTCCCACGCGCCTGAGCACCTGGCTGAGTTCATTTTGACGCTCACCGAGAACCCGCTGCTGCTGCTGTTCCTGATCAACCTCTTACTTTTTATGGTGGGTATGTTCCTGGATGCAGGGCCTGCAATTATCATTCTGGGGCCGATTTTGGGGCCGGTGTTCATCAGTCTTGGCGTCGACTCCGTGCACTTTGCGATCATCATGTGTGTAAACTTGACCGTTGGTCTGGCGACACCGCCCATGGGGCTTGTTCTTTTTGTCGCGTCAGCTGTGTCTGGCGAACGTGTAACAACGATCGCTCGCGCCATTTTGCCGTTTTTGGCTGTTGAAATCATTGTAATTTTCCTGATTACTTTCATTCCAGCCATTTCTATGACGATCCCGCGCATTACCGGGTTCGTGAACTAAAAAAGAAGAGCAACAGGGAGGAATACCATGCTCAAGAAGGCTTTGAAAACTGCGGCACTCGCGGCCATGATGGCAGGCACCACGCTGACTGCTGCGACCGCGGCGGATTACAAAATTCGTGCGACCGCAAACTCCAACGAAAACGACGAAGATTATGACGGTCTGGTCGTCTTCAAAAACTACGTCGAAGCGGCCTCCAACGGCGCCATCGAGGTTGAACTGTTCATTGGTACGCAACTGTGCTCCAACGGTGCAGAGTGCCTTCAGGGTGTGGCCGATGGCTCCATCGATGTGTACATCTCCACCTCTGGCGGTGCGTCTGGCCTGTTCCCTTACGTTCAGGTTCTCGACCTGCCATATCTGATGGCCGATGACCGTATTGCAGAAAGCGTCCTAGCCGGCGATTTCACCCGCACCATGCGTGACATGGCGCTGGAAGATTCCGGTGACACAATCCGCCTCATGACCATTGGCAACACAGGCGGCTGGCGCAACTTTGCAAACACCAAGCGCCGCATCGCAGAGCCCTCTGACATGGAAGGTTTGAAGATCCGCACCGTGGTTGCGGACCTGCCGCAAGAGCTCGTGAAAGCGCTCGGCGCGTCTCCGACCCCAATCCCGTGGCCGGAACTGTTCACCTCCTTCCAGACTGGAGTTGTTGAAGGCTCTAAGAACGGCATCACCGACATCATGGGCATGAAATTCCCCGATGCCGGTCTGCAGTACGTGACGCTGGATGGCCACGCCTACATGGGCGCGCTGTGGTGGATGTCGAACCAGAACTTCATGGCGCTGCCCGAAGACATGCGCCGCGTTGTTGTGGATGGCTTTTATGCTCTGCAGCAGGCCACCTTTGCCTCTCCGAAGCGTAAATCTATCGCTGCTTACGAAGAGTTCGTAGCGGGCGGTGGTGACCTCTATGTTCCGACGCCGGATCAGAAAGCCGCGTTCAAAGAAGCAGCTGCGCCGGTTTACGATTGGTTCAAGTCCAACGTAACCCGTGGTGACCAGATCTTCACCGCGCTGACTGACGCTGTGGCAGCAGCCGAAGCAGAGATTGACGCGGATCGCGCCAAAGACCTGAAATAACGTTGTTAAACCGAGGGCCGTCGCATTGCGCGGCGGCCCTTTTCCTGCACGTATGGGAAAGAACGGCTAGGGCCGGGGGGGCGCAGGTATGATCCTGCACTGTGTATTCTGCAAATTTTCCAGCGAGGCGGCGGCCGCCGACCAACAATCGGTATTGACCGAACTGCGCGACTTCGCCTTATCTCTGCGCCGCTGCATAAGCGCGGAATTCGGGCCAAACCGGGATTTCGAGCAGAAGACACAAGGTTTCAGTCATGGGTTAGTGCTGCGGTTCAAAGAGGCCGAAGCCTTGGCTGAATATTCCGAACACCCCACCCACAAAGCGCTTGGCGCGCGGCTCTGTGATCTGTGCGAAGGCGGAGCAGATGGCATTCTTGTCTATGACCTTGAGGTTCCTGACCGCCGCGCCCGCTGAAGAAAAGCGTTCGCTTTTGTCCCTTTTGCCAAATGACCCGTTCAGTGGAACGGGTACATCCAGCCCTTGTAATCGGAGACAAGGATATGCGCCTTTTCGATTTGATCCATCGTCATTTTCTTGACCACTTCTTCCAGGCTGATGGCGGCATCCGGGTCGCCGCCGATCGCGGACAGGGTGTACCACATATAGGCGCGCGTCAGGTCCGGGGCGGGCATCCCGCGCCCGACCTCATAATACCAGCCGACACCGGATTGCGCGCCGGGATGCCCTTTCATGGCGCTGCGCAAATACCATTCAAAGGCCCGCTCATCGTCGCGTTCCACGCCGAGTCCAAGCGCATAGAGTACGCCGATCAGCTCTTCGGCGTCGGCATTGCCGGATTTGGCGGCAGGCAGAAAAGCGTCATAAGCCGCTTTGTAGTCTCCGGCCTCCATCAGATCGCGAGCCACCTCAATCTCGGCGGTCGCAGCAAGCGGCGCGAGGGCCAGAAAAGCAGCGGTCAAAACAGTGCGCATTGGGCGGGTCTCCTCCTGGGATCTGTCTTGGCGACACCTGCGCCGGCGACGGATTACCCCCCGGCCCTTGGGCCTGCAGATTTCCTCCCCGTCGACGCCAAACAGGCCGCCATTGGTCAGCTTCTATTTTATGATAAAATCCTGTCGGGGAACAGAAATATCAGCTGTGCAACCTGCCATCACCCAGCTTTTGGGTCGTCGGATGGCACGTCCCTTGGCATTGGCGAAGGGGGTGTTGGTCTGGGACCAACCCGCACCGGCGGCGAAGGCCATGATCGCATAGAACGGCGCGTGCCACGCAATGCGCCGGCTCTGTGGAATTTGGGTGCGTCAGAGGTCCATGTTGTCATGCATGACGGTCGTGTCTCGCGCGATCCGATCTACGGCAATGGCTTCAATACTCCGGCGGAGGAATGGTTGCCGCAGGGTTTGAATTCAGTTCTTGCGGCGCAGGCCCTGTTTCCGATGGCGTCCGAGCGTGAAATGGCGGGCGGCACAGAAGAAAACGAGGTCTCCGGGGCGGTGTTTGACAGGATCGACAAAGGCTGGCCGATCATTGCCAAGCGGGTGCGCAGCTACCCACAATATGGACAGATGTTCGTCGACGCCTTTGACCATATTGAGAAGCCGGAAGAGGTCACGATTGTTGAGATTGCAAATTCCCTCGCGGCCTTTATGTCGTTAGAATTTCGCAGCTTTGACAGCCCTTTTGACGCCTTCCTCGAAGGAGATGAAGCCGCGTTGAACTCAGAGGCGCGTCTTGGCGCAGAGCTATTCTTTGGAGAGGCGGGCTGTTCGGGCTGTCACGCAGGCGCGCGGTTTTCAGACCTGGAGTTCCACGCTCTTGGGCTGCCAGGCTTTGGTCCTGGGCGCACACGCAAGTTTGATCTGATCGCTCGTGACGTGGGCCGCATGGGGGAAAGCGACGCGTTGGAAGATGCCTATCGGTTTAAAACCCCTGCGCTTAGAAATATAGCGCTGACAGGCCCTTATGGGCACAATGGCGCCTATCGCACGATTGAAGAGATGATCCGTCATCACCTGGACCCTGAAGCCGCGCGGGCAGAATGGACAACGGACAATCCCATCCTGCCAGACGTCCCGTGGCTGCAACCGGTGGACTTTATGGTGCGCAATGATCGTTTTGAAATGGCGCGCCAAAATGCCAAGCGCGATATCTTCCTGCCGGACCGCACGGACGCGGAAATTGCGTCGCTTGTGGCTTTCCTCAACAGCCTTACCGGCACCGAAAGTGTGACCAACCCGCCCTTTGGCGTGCCCGACAGCGTGCCGTCGGGCCTGCCAGTTGATAAAGCGCCTTAAAGACTCCCCACAAGGTCGGCAAACATCCGCAGTGAGGTAATCGCCAGGAACAGGCCAAAACACAGCTTCAGCGCACGTGGCGGGATCGCGTGCGCTATCTTTACGCCAACCCGCGCAAAACCCGTGGACAGCGGAATAATGACCGCAGCCAGCAGCAGGTTCACATACCCCAGCGAGAACGGCGGTAAACCTTCGCGTCCAAAGCCGGTTGCCATATAGATCAGCGCGGCGGGCAGGCCGATGACGAACCCAATGGCTGCGGATGTGCCAACGGCCTTGCGGATGTCATATCCAAGAAAACTGAGTGTTGGTACGCAGATTGTGCCGCCGCCAATGCCCATCATGGCCGACACAGCACCTGCAAAGACGCCCAATCCCGCCCAGACTGGTTTGGAAAACATGCGTGGCGCGACCTCGACCTTGGGTTTGCGCAGAACCATATCGACGGCCACAGCCATCGCTACAGAGGCAAAAACCGCCATTAGCACATAGCCGGACACAACGCCGCCCAAGACGCCGCCAAGAGCCACGCCGACAAGGATCGCAGGCGCCCAACGCTTGAGCAGCCCCATATCAATTGCGC
>SPLB01000057.1 GCA_004566265.1 Paracoccaceae bacterium
CAAAAGGGCCCGTCGGCTGCGGATCTGGTCGCGGAGCTGACCGAGGTGCAGCTTGCAGATGTTATTTTCAACTTTGGCGAGGAACGTGCGAGCCGCCGCATTGCAAAAGCGATTGTGAAAGCGCGTGCTGAAGCTCCGATTGCAACGACCCTGCGTTTGTCCGAAATCGTCGAAAGCTGCCTGCCGCGCCCGAAACCGAACCAGTCGCACCCGGCAACTCGAACGTTCCAGGCGCTGCGTATTGCGGTCAATGCAGAATATGAAGAGCTTTACGAAGGCCTTCTGGCGGCGGAACGCGCGCTGAAGCCCGGCGGTCTGCTGGCTGTCGTGACCTTCCATTCGGTCGAAGATCGAATGGTTAAACGTTTTTTCCAGTATCGTGCTGGAAAAACAGGCCGTGCCAACCGCTGGGCACCCGAACTTGAAGAGCAACCCGCGCAGTTTGAGTTGGTCACACGCAAAGCCGTGGGGCCTGACGAGGAAGAGCTCGCGCAGAACCCGCGGTCCCGCTCGGCCCGTCTGCGGGTTGGCCGCCGTACGGATGCAGAACCCGCTCCAATCACCGGAAAGGAACTTGGCATGCCGCAGCTGAAGGAAACCCGCTGATGCGCGCTCTTTTTTGCCTCTGTACCGTGCTTGCGGTTTTTGGCTTGGCTTTTTGGGCCTATCAGGAAAACTACGCCACACAGCAGGCTCTGAAGGAAACGCGGAAACTGCGTTCTGAGATCACCGAAGCACAAGTGCGGCTCAACGTCCTGACGGCTGAATGGGCCTATCTCAATCGACCTGATCGCCTGCGGGAACTGGCCGAACTGAATTTTGATCGGCTTGGGCTTTTGCCGCTGCGACCCGACCAATTTGGCGCCGTGGACCAGGTGGCCTATCCATCCTTTGATGAGCTGGCCATCGAAGATGGGGTGATGGTATCCGCGCTGAACGGAGGAGGAAGCGAATGACCCGTGCGCCTCTACGTCCGCTGGCCCGCGTTCTGCAGGCCCGAGCGCGGGGCGAAAATCCCGACCTGATCGAACGCGAGAACATTGCCCAGAGACATCGGGAAATGGAAGGCAAAGCCCGAAGTCAGGCGCAGGGCCGCCTGCTGGTCATAGCGGGTTTTTTCGTTTGTGCCTATTTGGCCATTGGCGGGCGTATGGCTGTTATGGCGACCTCTGAACCAGCAGAGCCGACCTCATCTTATGCAGGCAGCACCATTGCCAACCAGCGCGCCGATATTGTTGACCGCGAAGGGCGTATCCTTGCGACGAACTTTGAAACCCACTCGCTTTATGCGCAGCCGCCTCAATTGATCGACCCGATTGTGGTGGCCGATAAGCTGGTGGAAATCTTCCCAGATCTTGAACGCGAGCGTCTGATCAAGGATTTCACCGGCAAACGTAAGTTCCTGTGGATTAAAAAGAAGATCAGCCCCGAACAAATGCAAGCGGTGCATGATATTGGTGATCCGGGTCTTCTGTTCGGACCGCGCGAGATGCGGCTTTATCCGAACGGCAATCTGGCGGCGCATATCCTCGGTGGGGCTTCTTTCGGCAAAGAAGGCGTTAATGCCGCAGAAGTGATCGGTGTTGCCGGTGTCGAAAAACAGTTTGATGACTACCTGCGGGATCCCGCTAATGGTGGCAAGCCTTTAGAGCTGTCGCTGAATCTGGCTGTGCAGGATGCCTCCGAAGAGGTATTGGCGGGCGGCATGAAGCTGATGAACGCCAAGGGCGCGACCTCCATCCTGATGGATGCGTTTACGGGCGAGGTGATATCGGTTGTCTCCTTGCCGGATTTTGATCCCAATGACCGTCCCCGCCCTCCGACCTCGGGCTTTGACCCGTCTGAAAGCCCGCTGTTCAACCGGGCGGTCCAGGGGGTTTACGAGCTCGGCTCGACCTTCAAGATTTTCACTACGGCGCAGGCGATGGAGCTGGGTCTGGTGAATGCTGAAACGCTGATTGATACCCGTGGGCCTTTGCGTTGGGGGCAGCACAGAATTCGGGATTTCCGCAACTATGGGGATGAACTGTCCGTCACCAAGATCATCGTGAAATCCTCGAACATTGGTACCGCGCGTCTGGCGCAGCAGATCGGGGTTGAACGACAGCAAGAGTTTCTCAAGCGTCTAGGCATGATGGAGCCAACTCCGGTGGAAATTGTGGAGGCCCAGGGTGGCAAGCCCCTTCTGCCGCCGAACTGGTCCGAACTGTCGGCGATGACCGTGTCTTATGGTCACGGAATTTCCACCACCCCAATGCACCTGGCAGCCGGCTATGCGGCGCTGGCCAATGGTGGATATTATGTCGCCCCGACCATTCTGAAACAGGTCGGCCCGCAATTGGGCGAACGGGTGATAAGCCCGCGTGTCGCACAAGAAAGCCTGACAATGCTGCGCAAGGTGGTGAGCGAAGGCACCGCCTCTTTTGCAGAGGTGCCGGGCTATTCCATTGGGGGCAAAACCGGAACGGCTGACAAACCCAAGCCACGTGGCGGCTATTACGATGACAAAGTGATCGCGACCTTTGCCGGCGTCTTTCCAGTCGAGAATCCGCAGTATGTGCTGGTGGTAACCTTGGATGAGCCCGAAATTCTAGCCCATGGAGAAAAGCGTCGCACGGCCGGCTGGACTGCGGCACCAGTTGCTGCAGAAATGGTCAAACGGATTGCGCCGCTTTTGGGTTTGCCTCCGCACATTGAACCTGCTGCCCCGGGTAGTGTAACTCTCACCTCGAATTGACGAGGCGGGGATTCCATGGCCAAAAACATTAACATTCCGCTCAGCCAGCTCGGTCTCACCGCCCGTGGCGGTGCCGACCCGATGATCCGGGGCTTGGCCGTTGACAGTCGCGATGTCAGGCGCGGGTGTCTCTTCGCGGCTTTGCCGGGTGGTCGCGCCCATGGGGCTGACTATGTGCAAGAGGTGCTTGAAGCAGGCGCTGCGGCGATCCTGACTGACC
>SPLB01000322.1 GCA_004566265.1 Paracoccaceae bacterium
CGTTCGGCCCTATTGGGCTTTGGTTCCGAGATGAAGATCGTTGAGCAATACGACCCCTCCTTGCCGGTGGCGTGGGGAGACCCGGACCAGCTGCTTCAGGTCGTTCTAAACCTCCTTAAAAACGCGTCCGAGGCGGCGGGTCCAAAAGGAGGGACGATCACCGTCCGCACCTTCTATGAGCATTCGTTCCGTTTGCGTCGTTCGGATGGAACCGGGCGGCTTTTGCCATTGCAGATCGAGATTGCCGACGACGGCCCCGGGCTGCCCGAAAAGATAAAAGACGACGTTTTTGAACCCTTTGTCTCGGGACGTGAGAATGGCACCGGGCTGGGTCTCGCGTTGGTAAGCAAGATTATTTCCGATCATAATGGGTGGATCTCGGTTCGATCTGAACCGGGCAATACTGTGTTCCGACTGTCCCTCTCGCGACGGCCGCGAGAGGGCAAGTAAGCAGGAGTTTCCAAATGGATGGCACCGTTCTCGTTGCGGATGATGACCGCACAATTCGCACCGTTCTAACCCAGGCTTTGACGCGCGCGGGCTGCAAGGTCCACGCCACGTCCTCGCTGACCACGTTGATGCGCTGGGTCAGCGAAGGCAAAGGGGATGTGGTCATCTCGGACGTGATGATGCCGGATGGCAACGGTCTCGAAATGCTGCCGAAAATCGCACAGGACCGACCCGGTCTGCCGGTCATTGTGATTTCGGCGCAAAATACAATTATGACAGCGATCAAGGCGGCGGAGGCCGATGCCTATGACTATCTTCCAAAGCCTTTTGATCTGCCGGAGCTGATGAAGCGCACAGCCAAAGCGCTGTCGGAACAAAGAACCGCCTCTGCAACACGACGTATCGAAGTGCCCGAAGAACGCCCCGATGAGCTGCCGCTTGTTGGCCGCACAGAGGTGATGCAGACGCTTTATCGTTTGATTGCGCGGGTGATGAATACGGATATGCCTCTGTTGATCACGGGCGAAAGTGGCACCGGCAAGAGCCTGATTGCCCGGGCTATTCACGACTTCTCAGATCGACGCACGTTGCCCTATGTTTATGCTGATACCGCGACATTGGCGGAACTGGAAGGCCCCGCACGTCTGCTTTCCCAGGTCAAAGGCGGGACACTTATCGTGGACGAAATGATGGATTTGCCGGATGAGGCGCAGGCGCGTCTCGTGCGGATGATGGACACGCCGGGCGACCACGCGCCACGCTTTATTGCAACAACCTCTCAGCAGAATCTTGCCGATGGGATGGAGCAGGGCCGCCTGCGTCAGGATCTCTACTATCGGGTTTGCGGCACTGAACTGCGTGTGCCTGCGCTGCGGGAGCGCGTCGAGGATATATCATTGCTCTGCGAACACTTCTTGGTTAACGCTGAAAACAACGGCGCACCGCATCGCACCCTGAGCGAAGATGCACGTGAGGTCCTGCGCCATCACGCCTGGCCCGGAAATGTGCGCCAGCTAGAGAATATCATGAAACGTCTTGCACTTACGGCGCGCAGTGAAGAGGTTGGAACGAACGAAGTTGCTGCCGCATTGGGCCCGCAATCCAATGGGGTTGAACCTGTGATGGCTGCGGGTGCGCGCAATGAAAAGCTGTCAGACGCGGTGGCACGTCATCTGCAGCGGTATTTTGATTTACATGGCGAAGAGCTGCCACCGCAGGGCCTATACGCACGTCTTTTACGCGAAGTTGAGACGCCGCTGATTGAAATCGCTTTGTCAGCGACGGGTGGAAATCAGGCAAAATGCGCAGATCTTTTGGGAATAAACCGGAATACGCTGCGCAAGAAGATTACGGATCTCGATATAGAGGTGACACGGCGCCGCAAACTGATGTAATATCGCCACATAACCGTGACACTCGAGTGATAAGGCTTGAGAGAAACACGAGATAATGTGGGGGAGTTCAGTTGCTCCTCATTTTGTTGGGGACAGCAGGTGGCGCATAAGTCACATATCAGAACGGCATATTCGGGCTTTAGAGCCCTGGATGCATGGCGCAAAACGCGTCGGGTGCGAACGTTTACCACTTTTGCGTTGGTGATTCTGGGCCCGGTCCTGGCGCTGATAACATTCATCGTCACGAGCCCATTGAGCGAGGGCGCCAGCTCTCCGACGTTTCGGTTGGTTCTATTGGCCGACCTCATTTATGTGCTTGCTATTGCAAAACTGGTTCTTAGCCAGATTATTAGACTTTTTGCGGCGCGACGCAAAAAGTCAGCCGGGTCGCGCCTGCACTTGCGTTTGAGCGGCGCATTCGCGTTCCTGGCATTGATGCCCACCGTTTTGGTTGCTGTGTTTGCGATGTTGACGGTGAACCTAGGCCTTGAGGGGTGGTTTTCAGAGCGTGTGCGTGACGTCATCGGTACGTCCCGCACCGCAGCAGAGGCATATCAAAACCAGCAGCGCGGTGATCTGCAACAGGATGCTGAGGCGCTTGGCCAGTTTTTGGACCGTAGCCGTATAGTGGACTTTTTCATTGATGATGCGGAGTTGCGGGAGGTTCTTGTTAAGGGGCAATCGCAAATTCAGCGTGGATTAAAGGAAGCCTATATTATCGATGGCAGCGGTGAGATAGTGGTCCGAGGGGACCGGTCATATCTATTCGATTTCGAGCGTCCAAATGACGGAGACATACAGGCCGCCGCCCGCAGCGGTGTCCGGATTATAAAAGATTGGGAAAACAATGAGTTCCGAGCGCTGATACACTTGAACTCTTTCCTTGACCGGTACCTCTATGTCAGCCGCGATGTAGATGGTGAGCTTCTCAATCTCCTCGATGACACGCAGGAAACCGCGGATCTGTACGATCAGCTGGAAAACGATCGTGGAAGGCTTCTATTTGACTTTGGTCTTTTGTACCTCGGCTTTGCTGTAATCTTGATCTTGGCGTCCATGTGGCTGGGTTTGTGGTTTGCGGAACGTCTTTCACGCCCTGTTGGACGATTGACCATTGCGGCGCAGCGGGTTGGATCTGGCAATTTGAATGTGCGTGTCATGGAAGAACAAGGTGATGATGAAATCGCGCAATTAGGTCGTTATTTCAACCAGATGACGCAGGGATTGAAAGTCCAACGTGAAACCTTGCTGCACAACACGCACCAAATCGAA
>SPLB01000323.1 GCA_004566265.1 Paracoccaceae bacterium
CCCGCCAAAACACTCGTGGCCCCGCCCCCCACGCGCGATGCGCTGCAAGAGATCCTAACCGCCGCCGCCCGCACCCCGGACCATGGGATGCTGGTGCCATGGCGGTTTATTGTCATTGAAAAAGGTGCCATGGCGCGGCTGGCAGACCTGACCGAGGCCGCCGGTCAGCGCCTTGGAAAATCGCCAGAGGAGATCGCCAAAGGCCGCAGCCAGTTTGATCTGGGCCAGCTGGCGGTTGTTGTGGTCGAGGTGCAGCGCGAAACCCAGAAGGTCCCACCGATTGAGATGACCTACTCTGCAGGCGCTGTGTGCCTGTCGCTGTTAAACGCGGCGTTAGCCGCGGGTTGGGGTGCGAATTGGCTTTCGGGTTGGGTCAGCCATGATTCGGATTTCTGTAAAGAAGCCTTTGGCCTGGGCGCCCATGAACGGATTGCGGGCATTGTTCACATTGCGACCGAAGGTCCGCGCCCGCCCGAGCGCCCCCGCCCGGATCTGGCGGCGGTCACCAGCTACATCAGCGAATAAGGCTCTCCCATGATCTTTACGGCTTTTGCGCGTGCCCTGTCACAGGTTTCGGACCCACGCTTTCGCTCTGTGCTTCTGCGCGGGATCGGACTGACGTTTGCACTGCTGGTCGGTGCCTATATCGGGATCGTGGCGCTGATCCAATGGCTGGTCGGCCCGTCAGTGACCCTACCTTGGGTGGGCGAGGTCACGTGGATGAATGATCTTTTGTCTTTCGGATCCCTGGTTGTGATGATGTTTGTGTCAATGGTGCTGATGGTACCTGTCGCTTCGGCCATGACCTCGCTGTTTCTGGACGAGGTGGCACAAGCGGTAGAGGACCGCCATTATCCGCAGCTACCTGCTGTTCAGGGTCTTGCCATCTGGGACAGCCTTAAGGACACCGTGAACTTTCTGGGCGTGATGATCGGCGCAAACGTGCTGGCGATTGCGCTATATTTAATGTTTGCGCCTTTTGCGCTGTTCATTTTCTGGGCGCTGAATGGGTTTCTGCTGGGCCGTGAATATTTCACCCTCGCCGCTGCCCGCCGTGTGGGACTGGTTGAGGCCAAGCGCCTGCGCTGCCACCACTTTGTGACGATCTGGGCAGCCGGTGTACTGATGGCCATGCCACTGTCGCTGCCGCTGGTAAACCTCGTGATCCCAATCCTGGGCGCTGCGACCTTTACACATCTCTATCACATGCTGGCAAAGCGAAGCTGAGCGGCCACAGATGTACAAAAGCAAACGCCCGTGCAGTGGCCGGGCGTTCTGCATGCCTTAGCCTTGGAAAAATTCGCGCAGGCTGAAACTCTTGATGTCGATATTGCCGAATAGAATGATACTGGCCACCACGGCCCAAATCAGCATAGCCAGCCCCGTGGTAATCCAGGCCTTTCTGCGCAGGTGATGATGTTCCGGTGCGCCCGCGTGGGTGCCCGGCACCACCTCTCCGATGTCACCTTGTGTGGTCACCCGGAACGGCAACACCAAAAAGAATGCCATGAACCAGATCACCGCATATAGAACAAGGCCTGATGTAATACCCATGGGCGAGTCTTCCTCTTGAGAGGCGGGCCACCACTGACCCGCCTGATAGAGATAGCTTCAAACCTGCTCCAGTTCCACCAGGCAGCCGTTGAAATCTTTGGGATGCAGGAACAGCACCGGTTTGCCATGCGCGCCGATCTTCGGCTCGCCCGATCCCAGAACCCGCGCGCCCTGCGCCTTCAGGTGATCACGCGCTAACAGAATATCTTCAACCTCATAACAGACATGGTGAATGCCGCCCGCTGGGTTCTTTTCCAGAAAGCCATTGATCGGGCTGTCATCGCCCAACGGATAAAGCAGTTCGATCTTGGTATTTGGCAGTTCAATAAAGACCACGGTTACCCCGTGATCGGGTTCATCCTGCGGCGTGCCGACCTTTGCGCCCAGCGCATCGCGATACTGGACCGACGCAGCTTCCAGGTCCGGAACTGCAATCGCAACATGGTTCAGGCGGCCAATCATCTGTCTCTCCTCACATGGGGACTTTCGGGTTCTTTTGTTGCGCAAAGAGAGACCAAATTCACCTATTCATTGCAACCTCCTTTCGTTTGTGCCCCTACGGCAAATCTTCGCTGGTTCTTTTTGAACCCATGCCCGCGGCATTAACGCAAAATTAGCCCAGATTTTTTAGCTTGATTCGTGTAAAACCAGCGAGGATCACACATGGACGATTCAGACCTGTTTGCGTCAGCCAGCCGCCTGAGCAACCCGCGCCGCCCGCTTTTGGGCCTGACCGTTCTGGTTGTGGAAGATAGTCGATACGCCTGCGAAGCCATGCGTCTTCTGTGCCTACGCTCAGGGGCCCGTATCCGGCGCGCCGATAGCCTGAAATCCGCAAACCGCCATTTACAAGTCTACCGCCCCTCTGCGGTGGTGATTGATCTGGGATTGCCTGATGGGTCGGGTCTGGATTTGATCAAGGAGCTCAGCAACGCAGCGCCGAGAGTTTCGGTCATTTTGGGCATGTCGGGTGACGACGATGCCGAAACCGCCGCGCTTAAGGCCGGTGCTGATGGCTTCCTTGCAAAGCCTGTAACCTCGCTGGGTGTGTTCCAAACCGCGATCCTGTCAAAACTGCCAACCGATCGCCAGCCCGTGGGCTTGCGCCACGTCTCCAACGAAGAAGTCATTCCCGATCGCCTCGCCTACCGGGACGACATGGCCCATGCCGCCGAAGTGCTGAACGACAACGAAAACAACCAAGCTCTGGACTATCTGGCGCAATTCCTTGGTGGCGTTGCCCGCAGTGTCGGCGACGCGCCGCTGGCAGACGCCGCCGCCGCGCTGGCTGCATCCCGCAAGGACGGTCGCTCTAGCATCAGCGACACCGCAGAAATTGCAGGCCTGGTCCGCGAACGCCTGCAAGAGCGGGTCGCAATATGACCGCGTTTACAGTTGTAGCTGTGTGCCTTGTGACGCTTGGCGCAGCATTAATCCTGCAATCGCTTAGGTTTGCGAAGGAAAAACACAGCAGATAAGCCAAGGCCGCTGCGGCTTTGGCGTAATCGTTTTGGTCTGCCCCACTGTCTGCCTTAATCCCAGGCCCATGTGACACAGACCATCACCGAAGCGATTGTACTGACAACCGCTGACTGAATTGCCGGACGAATCCAAAGCTGAACGCAAGAGTATGCGCAACGCTCGATAAAACGGCACAGACAGGAAAACTGATATTCTCAGCGACCGGCAACAAGGCTGCGGCTCCATGTGCCGTCCAGTGACAGGACCATTGATCGAGGGATCTAGCCCCCGTACGGCGCGCAAGAGGGGCTGAGATCAGGCTCCGTGTCGCGGTCAACCAGCACAAAGACGGCGTCTTCAGACAAGGTTTCACTGGAGCGGTGAACGAAAACCTCGCGACAGACGAGACACCTTTGGTATCATGTGGCATGCGCCAGCAGATCGATGGGTGTCCCGTTTGCCTCGGCTAC
>SPLB01000058.1 GCA_004566265.1 Paracoccaceae bacterium
GTGGATCTCCTCGGCCTTCTTCTGAATGCCGTGCACACCGATGCCGGAAATGCGCGAGGTCATGCCGGGGAAGTATTCTGCCACCATGGCGCGGGACAGGCCAACCGCTTCAAAGTTCAGACCCCCACGGTAGGAGGAAATCACCGAAATGCCCATCTTCGCCATGATCTTCAGCAGACCCTGGTCAATCGCTTCGCGGTAGCGTGCGACGTTTTCAGTGAGCGTGCCGTCCAGCAGGCCGCGTTCGATGCGATCCGCCAGCGAATCCTCAGCCAGATAGGCATTCACAACGGTTGCACCGCAGCCGATCAGAACCGCGAAGTAATGCGGGTCGATACATTCTGCGGCCCGTACGTTCAGCGAACAGAAGGTACGTAGGCCCTGACGGGTCAGATGCGAGTGTACCGCAGATGTGGCCAGGATCATCGGCATGGCCACTTTGCCGCTACCAGAATGCTGATCGGTCAGGAGAATGTGACCCGCGCCAGACCGCACGGCCTCTTCGGCCTCGGAACGGATGCGCGCCAGCGCCTGCAATAGGGACCCTTGGCCTGCTTCAAAGGTACAGTCGATTTCCGCCAGCGGGGACCCGAAGCCTTCGACCAGCTTATTCCACTGTGCGTTGCCGACAAAGGGGCTTTCCAGAACGATGATTTCTGTCTGCGACCCGTCCTCGTCCAGCACGTTCTTAAGGTTGCCAAAACGCGTCTTGAGGCTCATCACACGGAATTCGCGCAACGAGTCGATCGGCGGGTTGGTTACCTGAGAAAAATTCTGGCGGAAAAAGTGACTTAGCGGACGGTACATTTTAGACAGAACCGCCGACGGGGTGTCGTCCCCCATGGACGCCAGCGACTCCTTGCCGTCCTCAGCCATCGGCGCAAGGATCTGCTCCAGCTCCTCGATGGTATAGCCTGCAGCCACTTGACGGCGGCGCAGCTCTGCCCCCTCAAACAGCGGCGCTTCGGCCACGGACCCGAGCGTCTGGTCGAGGTTGTTGATCTTTTGAACCCAATCTCCGAACGGCAGCGCGCGCGCCAGCTTGTCTTTGATTGCAGTGTCGTGGAACAGCTTGCCCTTTTTCATGTCGACGGCCAGCATCTGCCCCGGACCAAGCGCGCCTTTTTCAATAATGGTTGCCTCGTCGACGGGCACCATACCCGCCTCGGACCCCGCAACCACCAGACCGTCGCCGGTCACAACATACCGCATCGGGCGCAGCCCATTGCGGTCGAGACCGGCACAGACCCAGCGGCCATCGGTCATTGCCAGAGCGGCCGGGCCATCCCAGGGCTCCATCACGGCATTGCAGTATGAATACATGTCGCGCCAAGCCTTCGGCAGCTCTTCGACTTGCTTGGACCAGCTTTCGGGTACCAGCATGGTTTTTGCCATCGGCGCAGAACGGCCCGCGCGGACCAGCACTTCGAACACGGAGTCGAGCGCGGCAGAGTCAGACGACCCGCCCGCGATGATCGGCTTGATGTCTTCGGCATGATCGCCAAAAGTTGCCGATGCCATGCGGATCTCGTGGGACTTCATCCAATTGATGTTGCCCTTCAGCGTGTTAATCTCACCATTATGTGCCAGCATGCGGAACGGCTGCGCCAGCCACCACTGCGGGAAGGTGTTGGTAGAGTAACGCTGGTGATAAATAGCAAAAGCAGATTCAAAGCGCGTGTCCATCAGGTCGGGGTAGAAGACAGCGACTTGCTCCGCCAGCATCATGCCTTTGTAGATGATCGAGCGGCAGGACAACGACGCAATGTAAAGCCCGGGCACCTGCGCAGCGGCGGCGGCTTTTTCAATGCGGCGACGGATAACGTACAGCTCCCGCTCAAAGGTATCCTCGTCCACACCTTTGGAGTTCGAGATCAGGATCTGCTCAATCTCGGGACGGGTCGCGTTGGCTTTGTCACCAAGGCAAGACACATCCACCGGCACGTGGCGCCAGCCGTAGATGTAGTATCCCATGCGCAACACTTCAGATTCCACAATGGTCCGGCAGGTTTCCTGCGCGCCAAAGTCGGTGCGCGGCAGGAAGACCTGACCAACCGCCATCAGCTCGTTCTTGCGTGGCTCGTGTCCGGTGCGCTCTACCTGATCATGAAAAAAAGGAACCGGGATTTGAACATGGATCCCTGCGCCGTCACCGGTTTTTCCGTCTGCATCGACCGCGCCACGGTGCCAGATCGCCTTGAGCGCGGTAATGCCGGCCTCGACCACTTTGCGGCTTTTCTGTCCATCGATCGCAACAACCAGGCCCACACCACAGGAAGAATGTTCTTCTTCTTCGGCATAAAGAGCGTTCTCGGCCATCCACTTGCGCTTTGCTTCTTCGGCGCGGACCCAGTTTTCATCATATTTGGTCATATTTTCTCTCCTTGCCTGGCGGCGGCGCTGCGCCCTCATCATAGGGGGGCCTGCCGCCTAGGTCGTTATCGGGGGAATGGATTGGGATTACTCAGCCGCAACCGCCGCTGAGGCGTCGAAGTTCTGAAGGATTGCTTCGGCGGTGTCGCGCCCGTCCTTGATCGCCCATACCACAAGCGAGGCACCGCGCACGATGTCACCCACTGCATAGACGCCATCCATAGCGGTCGCGCCCGTTTTGAATTCTGCCTTGATGGTGCCCCAGCGCGTCACCGGCAGCTCAGGCTGGTTCCACAGGGTCGGCAGATCCTCAGGCTCAAACCCGAGCGCCTTGATGACCAGATCCGCGTCCTCGACGTAATCAGCCCCCTCAATGACTTCGGGCGCTTGGCGGCCAGAGGCATCGGGCTGCCCCAGACGCATTTTTTGAACCATCACGCCGGAGACTGTGCCGTTGGCTTCAGTAAAGCCTTTGGGTGCAGACAGCCATTCAAAAACAACGCCTTCTTCTTCGGCATTGTGCGTTTCACGCTGAGATCCCGGCATATTTGCGCGGTCACGGCGGTAAAGACACTTCACAGAGGTCGCGCCCTGGCGGATCGATGTCCGCACACAATCCATCGCGGTGTCACCGCCACCGATCACAACGACCTTTTTGCCTTTGGCGTTCAGGGTTCCGTTGTCAAACGCTTCAATGCTGTCCCCAAAGTTTGACGACTTGTTTGAAACTGTCAGAAAGTCGATGGCCTTCACAATGCCGGTCGCGCCGGAACCGGGCATCGCCAGATCACGGGATTTGTAGACGCCAGTTGCGATGATAACCGCATCATGTTTCTCGCGGAGATCTTGGAAAGAGATGTCTTCGCCGATGTTGCAGTTCATCACGAACTCAACACCGCCGTCAGCCAACAGCTGGTTGCGGCGCATCACCACGTCTTTTTCCAGCTTGAAGCCAGGGATGCCGTAGGTCAGAAGGCCGCCCGCGCGATCATAGCGGTCATAGACCGTGACCTGAACGCCCGCTTTGCGCAGCATGTCCGCCGCCGCCAGACCACCGGGGCCGGCCCCAATGATACCAACGCTTTCGGTACGCTCAGCCAAGGGGGCCACGGGCTTCACCCAGCCTTTTTCCCAAGCAGTGTCGGTTATGTACTTTTCAACCGCGCCAATGGTCACGGTGCCATGGCCGGATTGTTCGATTACGCAGTTGCCTTCACACAAGCGGTCCTGCGGACAGATGCGGCCACAGATTTCAGGGAAGGTGTTGGTGGCCTGTGAGGTTGCATAGGCTTCTTCCATGCGGCCCGTTGCGGTCAAACGCAGCCAGTCAGGAATATTGTTGTGCAGCGGGCAATGTGACTGGCAGTAAGGCACACCACATTGGCTACAACGCGAAGACTGCTCTTCGGCTTTTGTAGCTGCGAACTCTGCATAGATTTCGTCAAAGTCTTCGCGGCGCGTATCAGCCGTACGCTTTTCCGGCATATCGCGATCAATCTTCACGAACTTGAGCATCGGTTGCTTGGCCACGATGAAACTCCCTCTAGGCTGGCTGCGACTTCTTTAAATCTCCCGCCCCACACTATAAGTCACAATGCGTGACCTAAATAGGGCCTTGAACTTCGTCTTTAGCGAAAAATAGAAGGTTGTACAGAGGATTTTAGGTCCGGATCGTCCCCAAATCACATCTTTCCATGCAAAACAAAGCGTTTATACAGTGA
>SPLB01000324.1 GCA_004566265.1 Paracoccaceae bacterium
GTGGCCTCAACGCGGTTCTGGCTTTGCGCAAGATCTGACGCAGGAATCTCGTTTCAACGAGAAAACACCGCCTTGGGTGCCCCAAGGCGGTGTTTTTTGGGATAAAAAGGCCAGTGCTTTAGTTTGAGACCACCGGCAACAGGCCATCAAAGCCCGTGGTAAAGCCCTTTAACGACATAGGCACCTGGACCAGCTGCGACGGCGCTTCGGCTGGGCGCAAAGTTACTGTCGCCGTTGTTCCTTGTTTGAACGCTGCAATATCACCGTCGGTCAGGCCGATTTGTGCGACACACCCACCCTGTTCACAATGGTTGAAATTATAGCGCTTGCCTGGCGCCCCATCGACGGAGAACGACACGCCAGTGGTCAGCAACGTTCCAAGCGGCGCTAAAAGCTGTGCCCCCGCAACCGCTTGGCCGCCTTCCGCCAGACGGTACAGGTTAACCTCGGCCACGGGACCGCCAGCGTCACTCAGGGTTTGCGACAAATGACAGGGGTCTTCTGCTGCATTGGTTTTTGTGCAAAGAACCCGCCAATCGCCAGAGTTTTCCTTGAGGTACACCTGGCCTAGAACAGGCTGGCCCATATCCAAACCACCTGGTGCCGGAGCTTCGGACTCACCTTCTGATGTTTCTTGGGCCGCAAGGGGCTGCCAAAGAATACTGAATGCGACGATCGCGGTAAACTTCGTGAGGTACTTAAGCATAAACGCCTCTTCTCTTCGTCTTCTCAATAACTGTGTGGTTGCGGTGTAACATGGGCAATCCGCCCTGTCAGTTCATAATGGCGTAAAGCTAAGCGGCCAATTCTGGGGACCGTAAAACCTGGCTGAGCTCAGACCGAAAGGAGAACTAGACACAAACAATAAAATCAGTGTCGGAAATTGAAAAAAGAGGATCGCGATGACCCCCTTTTTTCATTTTTTCTCCCCGTCGGACTGGCCGACTTAGTTATTATTCAGGACGTTACGGCCACAGTTCGCAATGGTCAACAGGGAATGACAAAAAAAAATGACAACAGTTTCAAACCAAGTGCGCAGTGGTCGCCGAACCCGTTAAATCGTGTCAAGCAGCGCATGGGAATAGGGAATGGCGATGCGACAAGTAGTGTGCGCATTATCCGAATCTGGTTCAGCAAAAAGAAGGCCGTGCACAAGGCACGGCCCAGTCTGACAGGGAGGAAATGTCTGTTTATCAAACTCCATTTGATAAACAGGCACTCATGATCTTTGCTGAAATATGTTAAAAATGAATGTACATGTGGATAAGTCGAACGGAACCGCCTTTTTCCCATCGGAAAAGAGCTTATTTTTTTAGCTGCGGGATGTTTTGGGTTGAAAAACAAGAAGGTCGACTGGGATACCCAAATCCAATAGCTGTGTTACAGGCGCGATCAATACTGGACAGCTCGTGTTTTTAGCCACGCTTGCCTGCAGTGTCTTGAAAAACGGCGCAAAACGGAATCAGCCGTTCATCGGCAGTACGTAAAACGTTTCTGTTTTGCTCCGTATCTGTTCGGGCTCTGTTTGGTGGACAGGGGCATGCGACCCGCATGATTGCGGCGTGGTTGATCGAAACTGTCCACGCTTTGACGTTGGTGCCAACTGCAGATCCAAAAGGGCATATAGCTCGATATACAGCACGGGGCCTCGTGTTTGGTTTGTTCCAAAATCTCCAAACGCCTATGCGGCCTGCCAACCGGACCTCCTCCTCCAATAGAAAAACGACGCCTCGAGAAGATCCGAAACGTCGTTTTATTTACTTTTCAGGGATAAGCCCGCGCGGGCTGAACCGCAGCATGAGCAAGAGCACAAGCCCCATCATAAAGAGACGCATGTGCGCGGCACTGTCCATAAGATGCGCTTTCAGCATGCTGTCATCCGCCATGCCAGAGGTGATGGCTTCCATCAGCAGCTGCCCCATTGGTTCGACCTTGATCCAGAAAAACCAAACCAACAGACCGCCCAGAACCGCGCCAAAGTTGTTGCCGGATCCGCCCACAATCACCATTACCCAGATCAGGAAAGTAAAACGCAGCGGATTGTAAGTCCCCGGTGTCAGCTGGCTGTCCAGCGTGGTCATCATCGCGCCCGCGATCCCACAAATGGCAGAGCCAAGAATGAAAATCTGAAGGTGACGTTTGGTGACGTTCTTGCCCATAGCCTCTGCCGCAATCTCGTTATCACGGATTGCGCGCATCATCCGGCCCCAAGGGCTTTTCAAAGCGAGCTGCGCCATCACCAGCAACACAATCAGAACAGCGGCAAACATCAGCGCATATCCTGTCTTTACATAAAGCGAAGACGCCGTGCTGACATCCAGACCCCAGTTCGTGGCTCCAGCGATGAAGTCGGCATCTTTCTGCAGATCAACCTCGTAAGGCAGCGGGCGGGGCAGGCCGACAACGTTCTTTACGCCGCGCGACAGCCAGTCTTCGTTTTTCAGGACCGACAGAATGATTTCTGCAATTCCGAGGGTGGCAATAGCCAGATAGTCAGAACGCAGGCCGAGGGCAGTTTTTCCGATCAGCCAAGCAGCGCCTGCTGCAATCAGGCCCCCTATAGGCCAGGCGAGCAGCACCGGCAGGCCAAGCCCCCCTATATTACCCTGCAGCGCTGGGTTGATCTCTTCAACCCCTGCTACGCCCGGATCAAAGATCCCGCGATAAACAAAGAAGCCAACAACAAGAATGGCCAGCACGGCAAAACTGCGCGCATTGCCAGCGGCCATTTTGCTGTACGCCAGTACCGCTCCGATGATGGTGGCCGCGCCAAAAACCAGGCCACCGATAATGCGGAAGCCACCAGCGCTCCATGCGCCTTCGGTCACCGGCATTGCGGTCAGAACCACGGCCAGCCCGCCCAGCGCGGTAAAGCCCATGATGCCCACATTAAAGAGCCCCGCAAAGCCCCACTGAAGGTTCACACCCAGCGCCATAATGGCCGAGATAAGACCCATGTTCAGAATGGTCAGGGAGGAATTCCAAGACCCTGCGAAGATGCCAAAATTCACCGTGCCATCGAGCACGATCAAGAAGGCAGCGGCTGCAAATAGCAGCCCGGTTTTGACAGTCTCCGTCATACCGCTTTTCCTTTGAAGATGCCGGTGGGTTTAAACAGCAGAACAATCACAAGGATCGTGAAGGACACCGCAAATTTGTAATCGGTGCTCATCAGCTGCGCGAGGCCCGAAGGCTCCAGCCCATCGGGCATAACATAGTTCAGCACTTTCTTCCACGCGTAGGTCACGATCACTTCGCTGAGCGCAATAACAAAACCGCCTGCAATTGCGCCAAGCGGATTGCCAAGGCCACCCACGATAGCCGCAGCAAATATCGGCAGCAAAAGCTGGAAGTAAGTGAAGGGTTTGAACGATTTATCCAGACCATACAGCGTACCTGCAATGGTCGCCAGTGCGGCTACGATCAGCCATGTGTACATGACAACGCGGTCGGGGTTGATCCCCGACAACAGCGCCAGATCTTCATTGTCGGAATAAGCGCGCATGGATTTA
>SPLB01000325.1 GCA_004566265.1 Paracoccaceae bacterium
CCTTGGTGCGGCGGTCCTGGCGTGCGTACCCGAAATAGGGGATCACGGCGGTGATCCGCTGGGCCGAAGAGCGGCGCAGCGCATCTGCGATGATCAGAAGCTCCATCAGGTTATCATTGGCCGGGTTCGAGGTCGGCTGAATGATAAACATGTCCTCACCACGGACGTTTTCATAGACTTCGACGAAGATTTCGCCGTCGTTGAAACGTTCAACCCGGGCCTTGACGAGATTCTGATCCACACCGCGGTGCAGGCTCATTCGACGGGCAATGGTCTTGGCAAGAGGAAGGTTTGCGTTCCCAGCAATAAGCTTAGGTTCGTTCAAGGTCGGCATTGGCTGTAATCCCCAGGCAGCAATGTGACAGATTCGTGATGTAGGCATCGCTTAACATGGGCACGCGCGCAGTCCTAGTTCTAAGCTGCGCCAAATCAAAAAGGAATTGGCGCAGCTTCGGACGATTCGGGGAAAGGTGACCCCCTCTGACAGAGACGGGACAAGGGCCGGTGCAGGCTGCGCACCCGGGACCCGCTGCGATGTTCGGGGCTTCAAAACAGATTGCACAGGGGTTTGTGGTGGCGCGAAACCATTTGAAAGCGGCCGGACCCGTTTGGCCTATGGTGACCCCAGCGGTTCGTCGATTATATGTTCTTCCCACTCTTCCTCGGGTGTGTCGAATTCGGAAACCGTCCAACCCTGTACTGAAACGCCAGCGTTGTGGACGCTTGCGGGATCTCCCGTGATCAGCGGGTGCCAGTTGGGCAGCGGTTCCCCCTTCCACAGCCGACGGTAGGCGCAGGTCTGCGGCATCCAATAGGCGTGGGTGTCGAGGTTCTCGGGCTTCAGCACAATGCATTCGGGGATAAATTTGTGCCGCGTCTCGTAATGGGCGCATTGGCAGCTGCGATCATCCAGCAGACGGCATGCCACACGGGTCAGAGCGACCTCGCCGGTGTCCTCATCCTCGAGCTTATTGAGGCAGCATTTGCCACAGCCATCACACAGCGCCTCCCATTCTTTCTGGGACAGCTTGTCCAGCGGCTTCTTCTGCCAGAACCGGGGGGAGAGCCCCGTGCGGTCGATCTTATTGGTCATTTGGTCCTGACTTTCATCCTGGCTTTCAAAGCTGGGAAAGGATCTCACGCGCCTGGTCGCAGTCAGCCTGCATCTGCGCCATCAGCGCGTCGAGGCCGTCAAATTTCATTTCAGGCCGCAGGTAGTCCACCAGACCCACCGACAGGGTGGCGCCATAAAGATTGCCGGTGAAGTCAAACAGGAACGTCTCGATATTCGGGTGATCACCGTCAAACATGGGCCGGATGCCCACAGAAGCAGCGCCGTGATAGCTGCCCGCATGTGGGCCATCTAGAACGTCCACCAACACCGCATAGACGCCAAAGGCGGGCCGATGCAGCCCGTCGATGGATTGGTTCGCGGTGGGAAAGCCCATGGTGCGGCCCCGCTGCTCGCCGCCAATCACTTCGCCTTCCATGCGGTGCCAATGGCCAAGCATCGCGGCGGCATCGCGCGGGCGGCCGTCGCTCAGCGCGCGTCGAATGGCGGTCGAGGACACGGTTTCCTCGGAATATTCCATCAAAGGCGCCACACTGACGCCAAAGCCCATCTCGGCGCCAAAGGCTTTCAGATCTTCGACCGTGCCTTTGCGCCCCTTGCCAAAACAGAAGTCCGCGCCGACAACCACATGAACCAGCCCCAGCCCATCTGCGATCACCTGCTGGGCAAACGCACGCGGGGACAGCGACGACAACGCCTGATTAAAGTTCAGCTGATAGAGTTTTTCAACCCCGACCTTTTCCAGCCGGTGCGCGCGGGCCTCGGCCGACATCAGCCGAAACGCAGGCGCGTCGGGGGCAAAGAATGCGCGCGGGTGCGGCTCAAAGGTCATCACGCCCAAGGGCGCGCCCGGTGCGGCCTGGCGTGCCAGTTCGATCACCGACTGATGGCCGCGGTGAACTCCGTCGAAATTGCCGATCGCCACGGTTGCGCCGCGATCCTGCTGTTCCACATATTGATAATCTCGAATGATGCGCATGCCCGCATCCCTAGCTGCGTGCGCAGGGGCTTGCAAGCTGGATCAATCCGGTGTTGCCGCTTCAGCGCACGCTCCCTTGGGGAAAATGCAAACAGACCCTGCAATACTGGCCCGGATCGATCAGCCAGAAGGGCGCAAATCACCGCTGTGGGCGGCTTTGCGCAGACCCAGAGACCGGCCCCAATAAAACGGGGATCGTCTTGCGACCGTAGGAACGAACATGCCTTGCGGGGTATGTCCTCCTCTGACCAAAGGCGGTGCCGCCTTCCTTTTTGTGCGATGCAAGGGGTCTAGAACCCACAAGACGCTACAGTAGAAGGCCAATAACCGCCCATCCCCAAAAGGGAGAGGGCGGCCAAACTGCGGAGCAGTTTCGGGGAAAATTGCCCGCGGAAGACGGCGTATGTGTCAGTCGAACTTGCGTGACGGCGCCATCACCATGGCTTCGCCCACAAGAACCTTTTTGCCATCGACAAGACAGCGACAGTCGAGCCTGACCCGGCGCTTGTCGATTTCAATGCCGGTGACCTCCACCTCGGCCAGCACCATGTCGCCGGGGCGCACAGGCGCGAGAAACCGCAGGTTCTGGCTCATATAGATGGTGCCGTGACCGGGCAGCTGTTCACCAATCACCGCCGAAACAAGCCCCGCCGTCAGCATGCCATGGGCAATACGGCCCTGAAACAGTGTGTCGCGGGCATAGTCTTCGTCCAGATGCACCGGATTACGGTCGGTCGAAACCTGCGCGAACATTTCAATGTCTGCGTCGGTCACCTGTTTGCGCAGGTAGCGGACCATGCCCATCTCGATGTCCTCGATGCAAATGGTGCCGCGTTCGAAATTGTCCAACATGGGTCCTCCCGGTGGAATCGCTGGCGCAACTTTGTAAGTTGCAAAAACTGGATTGCGTAACTTTGTTGCTTTGCGGTCGCAGAAAATCAAGGGGGAAATGCCGCGTGGTTTCAACCGGCATGGTAGCGCGGCTGTCAAACCGCACGCTGGAACCTTAAAGCAGAGCGCAGTTCAGGGGCACAACAACCTGTGATCGGACCCTCTGCAAGCGGCTGGCGGGGTCTGCCGTTCCGTCGGTCTTTGTGTCTTGTTCTGCGCGTCAATTGCGGGGCCAAGAGGTGCATGCTTTTCCCTAAACCGCGATGACAATATCGGCACACAGCCCGCCAAGCTCCTCACTGATGCCGAGACGCAAACTGCCGCCATGGGCGCGCGCGATGTCCGCGACAATGGCGAGCCCCAGACCCACGCCGGAGCCTTTGTCCTGATTGCGGGCGGGGTCAAGACGGACAAAGGGGCGAAGCGCATCGCCTCTCATTTCCTCAGGAATTCCCGGACCGTTGTCTTCCACACGGATGCGCAGCGATTTTTGCATGATGGTCACGGACACTTTGGCGCGCGTCCCATAGCGCACAGCATTTGCGATCAAATTGTTGACGCCACGCTGCACGGCAATTTTGCGCAACAAGACTTCGCGGTTCCCCTCAGGTTCGGCAAGCGAAACCTGTTTTCCCTGACGCTGCCAGCGCTGGACGAGGTCATCAAGCAAGGTCTGCACATCGCAGGCTTCTGAATCGGCTGTGGCCACGCCCCGGGAAAAATCCAGGAAGGAATCCACCAAGTCCTCCATCTCCTTCACATCGCGGAGCATATCCGCTGCATCTTCATCCTCAGAAAGTGACAGCGCCAGTTTGAGACGTGTCAGCGGGGTGCGCAGGTCGTGACTGACCCCAGACAACATCAAGGTGCGCTGTTCGATTTGCCGCTCAATACGGGCCCGCATACTGACAAATGCGCTGCCCGCCGCGCGCACTTCGGTTGCACCACGCGGTTTGTAGGCGATCATCTGGCCCCGACCAAAGGCCTCGGCCGCCTCGGCAAGGCGTTTGATCGGACGCAATTGGTTGCGCATGTAAACCGTGGATACGCCGATGACCAGAAAACCCGAGAGCACCAATGTCACGATCAGTTGGTGGGGGGTCGCCGGAGAAACGCGGCGGCGGCTGAAAGAGATTTCAGTTGGGCCGAAGCGGCTTTCAAACACCACGATTGCCTGTTTGTTTGTCGGCAATCGCAAAGACAAGAATTGCGGGAAGTTCTGCCGGATCCGGGCGCGGACCACATAGCCGGTCATTTCGTTCCAGCGCAGGTGATCACTGGGAATGCCTTGTTCGTCAGACAGGAACCGCAGGGTCATATTCAGCGGCGCAAGGAACGGCTCTAGCCGGTCTTCAGCTTCGGCAGGGCTGCCGGTCTGGGCAATCTCATCAGTGATCAGCTGTAGTTCGCGGACCATCGTTAGGGTCATCTGTGTGGTGATGTCTTCGAGGTCACGCTGAATAAAGATGACCGATACCAAAAGCTGCAAGAAAACCACAGGGAGAGTCAGAATCAGCGCGGCTCGGCCATAAAGCCCGCGCGGCAAACGCGGTACATAGTGTTTGAGCGGGTTGCGTTTCATGGGCTAAGTCTAAACCGGGGTCCACCAAGATAAAACCGGTCCCGACAGGAGAGAGCAACTTTGGCCAACAATTCTGTGACCACATCGGCGGAAAGGCCGCGCGCTGGCGCGGTTCGGACGCTGGAACCCGGTGTCCGCGTCATCCTTGCACCGAACCCCTCACCCATGACGTTCTGGGGAACAAACACATACCTTGTGGGGCAGGGGCGGGATGTTGCGGTGATCGACCCCGGGCCCTTAAATGAAGCGCATCAGCAGGCAATTCTTTCGGCCCTCGCGCCTGACCAACGTGTCAGCCATATCCTTGTAACCCACAGC
>SPLB01000326.1 GCA_004566265.1 Paracoccaceae bacterium
AGTCAGCCTGATGGGCATCGTCGCAAGAATTTTCGGCGCAACATCACAAACCAAAGGCTATGTCGCCAGTGTTTCACTGGTTTGCGCCATCGTGGGTTCAATGCAGCCAACACAAGCCGCAGCAGAGATCGAGTTAACTTTCGGTGCCTATGCAGACGACAAGCCTTCGGAAACTGTGCGCCAGTATCTACCGTTTCTCAGCTTTTTAGAAAGTCGACTGGAACAGGAAATCAATCAACCTGTTACCGTCCGACTGGATATCGCCAAGGGCTATGATGAAAGCATTAGTGACCTGGCAGAAGGACGCGTTGATTTTGCCCGCTTTGGGCCTGCGTCTTATGTTCACGCTATGAACTTGAACCCGGGCATTGGGATCATCGCCATGGAGTCCAAAAAGGGAAAAAAACGGTTCAAAGGTGTGATTGCAGTTCACAAAGACAGCGAAATTACGCGGGTTGAGCAGCTGGCCGGCCGCAGCTTTGCATTCGGGGATGAACTGTCAACGATCGGACGCTATCTGTCGCAGAGCTTTTTGTTAGATCACAGGATCAGCAGTAGTGACCTTGAGAGTTTTGCATATCTCGGACGCCACGATCTGGTGGGTGAAGCGGTGGGCAGCGGTCGATTTGATGCGGGGGCGCTGAAGGAAAGCACATTTAAGTCTTTGATCGCCAAGGGGGTGCCGCTGCGCGTTCTCGCATCCTTTGAAAATGTTACAAAGCCTTGGCTCGCTGCGTCCGATATGGATCCAGATATCATGGAGGCGATGCGTCGGATTATGCTTGCGTCGGAAAACGAAGAGATCGTGAAACGGGTCTCAAAAAATGGTTTTTTGCTTGGCGCGGACAAGGATTATGACATCATTCGAACAGCCATGCAGCGGAGTAGGGCGTTTTGAACCTCCCGAAGTTTGGCTGCCTGAAAGGGAAGCGACGGGTCCCGTCGTTGTCCGCCGGGAAGATCACCCGGCGCTCAGGAATTTTGTTCCAAATTGTGTTTTCAATGTCGCTGGCGGCCCTTTTGGTTGTGCTTGCAGTTGGCGGTGTCGCGCGGCGCTATGAGGTTCAGCGCGTGAGTGAACAGCTGAGTGAGCAAGCCTCGCTAACGGTTTCGCTCCTCAGTGGTTTGCTGCTCGAAGCGATTATTGTCGAGGATGTTCCGGTTTTGGAAACCGGTTTGGTTGAAGCGATTACGCGCTATCCCAAAATCTTATCCATCCAAATTGAAAACGGGGAGTCGGAGATTATAGCCGAGGCCGCCAATTCCTTGTCGAAGCAGTCGGATGAATTTGTGATATACCGGCGCCCCGTGGAGTTTGAGGGGTTCGTGTTTGGCACCATGGTTGTTCAATGGTCCACCCAAGAAGGCCACGCGGTTGTCCAAGATAAAGTACGCCAGACCATTACGTGGACTGTTCTTGCAGTAATCGCGATGGGTCTTTTGATGCTGTATCTGGTATATCGTTTGGCACTTTCACCCTTGCAGCAGGTTCATCGACGAATGTCGGACGCGATTGCCGGAGTGCCGAGTGCAGAAACCCCGCTTCCATGGTACGCAAGCCGTGAGTACCGCGCTTTGAATTTTTCTGTGGGCGTCTTGGAACAGACTTTTCTTGAGCGGGACGAACGCGAATTCGCGCTGGAACGCGCCCGAGAAGAGGCCGAAATTGCCAACCGAGCCAAAACTGAGTTTCTGGCAAATATGTCCCACGAAATCCGCACACCGATGAACGGAGTCATCGGCATGGCTGAGGTTTTGAAAGAAACACAGCTCACCCCGGACCAGGAACTGTCGGTCGACACAATCGTGAAATCCGGCAATGCGCTCCTGACAATTATTAATGACATTCTGAACTTCTCAAAGATTGAAGCCGGCAAGCTGGAGCTTACTTGCGCGACGTTTGATCTGCGGGCCCTGATGGAAGATGTGGTCGCGCTGCTTGTGCCAAAAGCACGGGACAAAGACGTGGTTGTGACGCTGCGCTATGACCCGTCTCTACCGGTGAGCTTTGAAGGCGACTCCGGCAGGATACGGCAGATCATTACCAATATTGTCGGCAATGCGGTTAAGTTCACCAGCCGCGGATCTGTCGATATCGATGTCACGGGAGAGAAGCCGGGCGACGATTGGGCTTTACATATTGCGGTCGCGGATACGGGGATCGGAATTCCGTCAGAGAAGCTTGACAAGATTTTCAATGCATTTGAGCAGGTCGATGGCGCTGCAACGCGAACCTATGAAGGGACGGGCCTTGGTCTTGCGATTTCGACGCGTTTGCTGACCTTGATGCGGGGCGGCGTGCATGTCACCTCTCAAGAGGGGCATGGCTCTGTCTTTGTTGTTGATATTACGCTGCCAGCAAGCGAAGACGCGCCGGTTCACTTTTTTGATCAGCAACCGGTCGGGGGGGTGAGTGTTCTTTTTGGCGCGCCGGAATGCAAAAATCGTGGGATCCTTGCGGAACTGATGGCGAGTTGGGGTATGCGCGTGCAGGAGTTCGTGTCGGGTGCCGCCATCATTACGGCCTTGGATGATGCTCGCGATGTGAACGAATCTGTCGACCTCGTGGTCTTGGACAATAACCTGCCCGATGCATCAGCTGACGTTTTAGCAGCCAAAATCCGCGCTCTGCCGGATCGCGAAAAGCTGCCTCTCATTCTGCTGTCGTTGAAAGATCCCAAACGTGACCGTCAGACAGTGGAAGCGTTGGGCAACTGCCACTTTGGCCTTTTGCCGATCAGGGCTGAACAGTTTTTCCGCCTCGTAAGGCGTGCGCTGGAGGCTTGTCATGCACCGGCCCAAGCTTTGGCCGTGCCTCAGGCCCAGCCGTTTCAAACGTGCGCGCACAGGATGCGCGTTCTTATGGCCGAGGACAATCGGACGAATCAGTTGGTGGTGTCCCGAATGCTGGCGACAGAAGCGGTGGAAACAACCGTTGTCGTCAATGGCAAAGAGGCAGTGCAATCCGTCAAAGAAACCCAGCCGGATTTGGTATTTATGGATATGATGATGCCCGTAATGGATGGGCTAGACGCCACCCGCGAAATCC
>SPLB01000327.1 GCA_004566265.1 Paracoccaceae bacterium
ATTTGACTAGCTTCGACACGAACATCAAGATCAGCCCTTAACCGCTTTCACGATCTTCTGAGCACCATCTTTCAGGTCCTCGGCCGCGATCACGTCCAGGCCGGAGTTGTTGATGATCTCTTTGCCGAGCTCAACATTGGTGCCTTCCAGACGCACAACCAGCGGAACCTGCAGGCCCACTTCTTTCACCGCAGCGATCACGCCTTCGGCGATGACGTCACAGCGCATGATGCCGCCGAAGATGTTCACCAGGATGCCTTTGACGTTCTGGTCAGAGGTGATGATTTTGAACGCCTCAGTGACTTTCTCTTTGGTCGCACCGCCACCAACGTCGAGGAAGTTTGCAGGCTCAGCACCGTACAGCTTGATGATGTCCATGGTGGCCATCGCCAGACCCGCACCGTTCACCATGCAGCCGATCTCACCGTCGAGCGCAATGTAGTTCAGGTCGTATTTGGACGCTTCGAGTTCCTTGGGGTCTTCCTCGGTCTCGTCGCGCAGCTCTGCAACATCGGGGTGGCGGTATACGGCGTTGCCGTCAAAGCCAACCTTGGCGTCCAGAACCTTCAGATCACCGGACTCCGATACGATCAGCGGGTTAATCTCCAGCATCTCCATGTCCTTCTCTATGAAGGCGGTATAGAGCTGGCCCATCAGTTTGACGCATTGCTTCACCTGCGCGCCGGTCAGGCCGAGAGAGAAAGCGATGCGGCGGCCGTGGTAGGGCTGGTAGCCAGTCGCAGGGTCAACGGAGAAAGACAGGATTTTTTCCGGGGTCGCTGCGGCAACTTCCTCGATGTCCATGCCGCCTTCGGTGGAGCAGACGAAGGAGACGCGCGAGGTTACGCGATCCACCAGCAGGGCCAGGTACAATTCGCGTTCGATGCCGGAGCCGGCCTCAATATAGATGCGGTTGACCTGCTTGCCCGCCGGACCGGTCTGATGGGTCACAAGCGTGCGGCCTAGCATCTTCTTGGCTTCTGCGGCGGCTTCTTCGACCGATTTGGTAAGGCGCACACCGCCTTTTTCACCGGCGTCGGCTTCTTTGAAAGACCCTTTGCCGCGGCCACCTGCGTGAATCTGGGCTTTTACAACCCAAAGCGGACCATCAAGCTCGCTTGCGGCGGTTTTGGCATCTTCGGCTTTGAGAACCGCGCGCCCTTCCGAAACCGGAGCGCCATAGCTCTTTAGGAGGGCCTTGGCCTGGTATTCGTGGATGTTCATGAGAAACTGTCCCGTCTGGCTACAATTGTTTCCTCAATACACACGCATACGGTTAGGGGGTAAAAGGTTTTTCTGATATTGTCGCTAAATTTCCCTTAGTTTTTGTTTTTTGTGATCACGCATTTTGGGGTGTGATCACAAAAGCGGGCGCCTGTGTTTTTTGGAGCCTTAGGTGATTCGGAACTGGTGGCGTCGGCACTTGCTGAGCCACATTGTCGCTCCGCCAAAAAAAGGGCACCCCGGAGGGATGCCCTTTCCTATTTCCAAATTGTGGCGTGGGTTTACGCGAGAGAGCCGTCGATTTCCTTACAGGCGTCGACCAGGCCTTTGACGGCGGCGACGGATGTATCGAACATCGATTGCTCTTCTGCGTTCAGTTTAATGTTAACAATGCGCTCAACGCCGCCAGCACCGATCACGGTGGGCACGCCGACATACATGTCTTTCACGCCCAGATCGCCATCACAGTAAGCCGCACAGGGCAGGACGCGCTTCTGATCTTTGAGGTAAGCTTCCGCCATTTCGATCGCAGATGTCGCCGGAGCATAGAATGCAGAGCCGGTCTTCAGCAGCCCAACAATCTCTGCGCCGCCATCGCGGGTGCGCTGGACGATTGCGTCCATTTTGTCTTGCGTGGTCCAGCCCATCTCGACCAGATCGGGCAGCGGGATCCCTGCAACGGTGGAGTAACGCACCGACGGCACCATCGTGTCGCCGTGGCCGCCCAGAACGAAGGCTGTCACGTCTTTCATAGAGACGTTAAATTCCTCCGCCAAGAAGTGGCGGAACCGTGCGGAATCCAGAACACCTGCCATGCCGCATACTTTGTGAGCTGGCAAACCAGAGAACTGCTGTAGGGCCCAAACCATTGCGTCCAGCGGGTTGGTGATGCAGATCACAAACGCGTCAGGTGCGTTGTCGCGGATGCCTTCTCCAACGGATTTCATCACCTTCAGGTTGATGCCCAGAAGGTCGTCTCTGGACATGCCCGGCTTTCGCGGAACACCCGCGGTCACGATGCAGACGTCCGCGCCAGCGATATCGGCGTAGGACTGGGTGCCCTTCAGGGAGGCGTCGAAGCCTTCGGAGGGACCGGATTCTGCGATGTCCAGCGCTTTGCCTTCAGGGATGCCCTCGGCAATGTCGAAAAGGACAACATCGCCCAGTTCTTTGAGTGCTGCGAGATGCGCGAGGGTGCCACCGATCTGACCTGCGCCAATAAGGGCGATTTTGGGTCGTGCCATTGGAATTAATCTCCGGTCCGGTTGAAATTTGCAAAAAGGCCTAAGGCCTAACCGCCCCGCGCGCAAGTCCTCTGCGCTGCAGCGCGCAACAACTGCCACAATAACCGTGCCTAAATGGCGTCAAACAGGATGGTTTAAAGCGAAAGACCGGGGATGCCCGAAAGGTTCGTTTTCATATAATTTGCGCAAGTTCGGGCAGTTGATGCCGATTTCGCGGATTGTTTGAGAACGTTTTGTCACCCAAGCGAA
>SPLB01000328.1 GCA_004566265.1 Paracoccaceae bacterium
CGGGAATACCTGCTGACCCAGATCAACCGGTTTGGCGGCAATATCAGCCGGACCGCTGCGTTCGTGGGCATGGAACGCTCTGCACTGCATCGCAAGTTGAAATCTTTAGGAGTTGTGACGTCCAGCAAGGCCGGTGGTCGCATTGCGCGGGTTGAAAACGAAGAAGATCTGGTCTGACTTCAGACCGCGAGGCGGCAGCGGTGTGGGACAATTGAATTGACCCATCCCTGGTCATCTGGCACTGAGCACCTTGCAAGCCGACGTTTTTGGGCCCAAGGAAAAAAATCATGAAAGTAATTATTTGCGGCGCGGGCCAGGTTGGGTGGCAAATCGCACGACATCTGTCTGGTGAAGCAAACGATGTAACGGTGGTTGACAAAAACCCCGACCTCGTTCGTAGGGCCACGGATACGCTGGATGTTCAAGGGGTTGCAGGCTTTGCTTCATACCCGGATGTTCTGGACCGTGCGGGCGCCCGGGATGCAGATATGATCATTGCAGCCACACATTCGGACGAGGTGAATATGGTCACCTGTCAGGTAGCGCATTCCGTTTTCGCGATCCAGCGCAAGGTGGCGCGTCTGCGCGCGAAAAGTTATCTGACTGCGATTTATTCGGATCTATACCGCCGCGACCACCTGCCGATTGACGTGGTGATCAGCCCTGAACGCGAAGTTGCGGCTGCCGCGATGCAGCGCCTACGTGCGCCTGCGGCCTTTGATACTGAAGTGTTCATGCAAGGCAAGGCGCAGCTTCTGGGGATAATGATTGACGACGACTGCCCGGTTGTTAACACGGCGCTGCGGCAGTTAACGGAGTTGTTCTCTACGCTGCGCGCGCTTGTCGTTGGCATCCGTCGCGATGGGTCGCTCTTTGCCCCGGAACCCGGCGATCAGCTGTTTGTGGGCGATGCGGCCTATATCTTTTGCCATTCGGATGACGTCGGCCGCACCATGGAGATCTTTGGTAAAAAAGAGAAACGCCAGGATCGCGTTGTGATTGTTGGCGGTGGTAATGTGGGTCTTGAGGTCGCCAAAGCCCTTGAGGCCCGGTCGGGTCGAAACCGCGCCAAAGTCATTGAAAAAGATCGCAAATGTGCCGAAAGAGCCGCCGAGACGTTGGAGCGAACAATTGTTCTGAACGGGGACGGCCTGGACCGATCTCTGATGATTGAGGCGGGTATTGGCAAAGCTGACGCTATGCTTGCGGTCACTGATGATGATAAAACCAATGTGCTGGCTGCCGTACGCGCAAAGGCAGAGGGCTGTCCCTTTGCCATTGCTCTTATCAATGATCCGACCCTTTTGCCCTTGCTCTCGCATCTTGGCATCGATGCCTATATTAATCCACGCTCCACCACGGTGAGCTCAATCCTGCGGCACATTCGCTATGGTCGTATCCGCCAAGTCTATTCCATTGGGGATGCTGAGGCTGAAGTGATCGAAACCGAGGTTCTGTCCACCTCACCTATGGCGGGTCAAATCATCGGTGAAATCGACTTTCCCGAAGGCGTTCTGGTGGGTGCCGTCTCCAAGGACGGCAAGGTGGTGCGTCCGACCTCAAACCTACGGATCGAAGCTGGGGATGTCATTGCCCTTTTTGCGATGGCGGACGATGTGCCAGAGGTCGAGCGCCTGATGCAGGTCTCGATCGATTATTTCTAGATGTCACGCCGGTCTCGTCCACGTGGCCCCCGTCTTTTGCGGCTGCCGCTGCTGCTTTTGATCTGGGGCGGATTTGCCATCTCTATGTGGGTGCCTGCGGTCCATGCGCTGATTGCGGACGACCATAAAACCTCGCAAAGTTTCTTTTACGCGGGTCTTTTGGGCCTAATGATGGTGTCGTTTATTGGGCTGTCTGTGGCACACCACACGCCGCGGTATGGTATGCCCGGGCAGTTGATGACGCTGCTTGCCACATTTGTCTTTCTGCCTATGTATCTTGCTATTCCTCTGCAGGAATCCTTGCAGAACACCAGCTACCTGAATGCCTATTTTGATATGGTCAGTGCGCTGACGACGACGGGTGCAGATATCTATGCCGATCCAGCGCGGTTGCCAGCCAGCGTCCATTTGTGGCGTGCTCTGGTCGCATGGCTGGGTGGGTTGTTTATGTGGGTTGCTGCTTCTGCTGTTCTGGCGCCATTGTCGCTTGGCGGGTTTGAAGTCACCGCACGTGCGGAACCTGGAGACGGCCAGGGCATTGGCATTCGCGAAGTGAGACGTCCGGGCAGCCGTCGGATGCTGATCAAGGTGGCAACAACGCTCGCGCCGGTCTATTTTGGACTGACGCTCGTGCTCAGCACCCTATTGCTTCTATCCGGCGAGGATGGATTTGTGGCAGTGAGCCACGCGATGTCCATTATGGCGACTTCTGGCCTGTCACCGGTCGGCGGATTAGAGAACGCAAGCAGCGGCTTGGCCGGTGAAATGGTTATGTTCCTGTTCATGTTGTTCGCATTGTCGCGGTTGACCTTCTCGAGCGACACTGTGGCACACGGTCAGAACCGGTTAGACAAAGACCCCGAATTTCGAACCGGCCTGCTGATTATCTTCGCGGTGCCGCTTCTTCTATTCCTGCGCCATTGGCTTGCGGCCTTCGAGGTCAACACTTCGCACGAATTAGCATTGGCGCTGGCGTCCTTTTGGGGTGCTGTATTTACGGTGACGTCGTTTCTTACCACCACAGGGTTCCAAAGTATGGATTGGGAAAGCGCGCGTCAGTGGTCAGGCCTCGACACGCCCGGCATGATTTTGATGGGGCTGGCGGTCATGGGCGGTGGTGTGGCGACAACTGCGGGCGGAGTAAAACTGCTGCGGGTTTATGCGCTATATCTCAATGGGCTCCGCGACATGGAGCGCCTGGTCTTGCCGAACTCTGTTTCGGGCATGACACGGGGTGCACGACGCCTGCAAAGCAATGGCGCCTTTGTCGCTTGGATCTTTTTCATGCTGTTTGCGCTGTCGGTCACGGCAATATCTATTGCGCTGTCAGCTGTGGGTCTGAACTTCGAAGATGCGCTGATCTTGACCGTTGCCACGCTGTCGACAACTGGACCGTTGACTGAGGCAGCCGGGGCCAATCCAATCGACTTGGGACTGCTGGCAGCCCCTGCCAAGTTAATCCTTTGTGGGGCGATGGTCCTTGGACGGCTTGAAACCCTCGCAATAATCGCCCTGTTGTCGCCGAACCTTTGGCGGAATTGACACGCTCAGGCTAACCCGCGCGAAAAGAAAACTTTTTCGGGTGGAAACTGTCTTGATCTCCGTTCATAGTCCGAAAGCAATTGGCGCGTTGGGGCGCAACGCGCAATAAAAACAAGGCGAGATAAAAATAAATGGCTTCGGATAGACAGAATCTTCAGGACGCATTCCTGAATCACGTTCGCAAAACCAAAGTCCCGGTTACCATTTTCCTGATCAATGGTGTGAAACTGCAGGGTGTTATCACCTGGTTTGATAACTTTTGTGTTCTGCTGCGCCGCGATGGTCAGTCGCAGCTCGTGTATAAACACGCCATCTCGACCATTATGCCGGCACAACCAATCAGCCTCTACGAGGGTGAAGACCCCAATTGATGGAGCAGGAAAGGAAGCGAACCCGCGCCTGGGTTCTGCATCCGGATATCAAATCGGATAGGGCGCTCCGCGATCCTGAGGCGGCACGCGCAGAAGCCGTGTCCCTTGCGGCTGCTTTGCCTGGTCTTGATGTGGTCGGGTCAAATGTTGTGCGTCTGCCAAAGGCGCATCCGGGTATGCTGTTTGGCTCTGGAAAGATCGATGAACTCGCCGCGATCTTTAAGTCCGAAGACGTCGAGCTCGTCCTGATTGATGGTCCCGTTTCCCCCGTACAACAGCGCAATCTGGAGAAAGCGTGGAAGGTTAAGCTTCTTGATCGCACGGGTCTGATTTTAGAGATCTTTTCTGACCGTGCCCGCACCCGGGAGGGTGTGATGCAGGTGGAAATGGCCGCGCTTACCTATCAGCGCACACGGCTCGTCCGCGCCTGGACTCACCTGGAACGACAGCGCGGTGGATTGGGCTTTGTTGGCGGGCCGGGTGAAACTCAGATCGAGGCCGACCGCCGTGCGATTGATGAACAGTTGGTGCGTTTGCGACGCCAGCTGGAGAAGGTAGTGAAAACGCGCAGCTTGCACCGCGCGGCGCGCGCCAAGGTGCCCTATCCAATTGTGGCCCTCGTTGGATATACAAACGCCGGAAAATCGACATTGTTTAACCGGCTGACGGGCGCCGAGGTGATGGCAAAGGATATGCTCTTTGCGACACTGGATCCAACCATGCGCCGGGTTGTCTTGCCC
>SPLB01000329.1 GCA_004566265.1 Paracoccaceae bacterium
AAGCCCACCGAAAACGCTGATCGACGCTCACCATCCGCTCCGAACCCGCCCCTCACAGGTCAAGAGCGCCGGCTGCCACATCCAAGGCCCACAAAAAACAACCCCCGCCCTGGTGTCAGAGCGGGGGGCAGGTTCAACCCGTAAAGAGTAGCGAAAATTACTCTTCGCCAGCAACTTCGATTTCTGCTGCAACGCGCGCCTTGTCAGCTGCGCCTTTTGCAGAAGTGTCGCGGTCCACAAATTCGATGATCGCCATAGGCGCCATGTCACCATAGCGGAAACCGGCTTTCAGGATGCGAACGTAGCCGCCCTGACGGTCCTTGTAGCGCGGGCCCAGAACGTCGAACAGTTTCGCAACATACTGGTCCTGCTTCAGCTTGGAAGCTGCTTGACGACGGGCGTGCAGATCGCCGCGTTTCGCCAGGGTGATCATCTTTTCGATGATCGGGCGCAGTTCTTTTGCCTTGGGCAGGGTGGTTTTGATCTGTTCGTGTTCGATCAGGGAGCCGGCCATGTTGGAGAACAGGGCTTTACGGTGCTCGTGAGTACGGTTCAGGCGGCGATAGCCACGTGCGTGACGCATGATTTCATTCCTTCATTTGCGTTTTTGCTTTGTCAGGCCGGCAATACTTGTCGCCAGCTCACCTTGGGGCGGAAAGCCCAGACTGTCCCCGGCCAAACCCGGGAATGTATTGGGGAGGGCGTTTAGGCCCTCCCCGTTCGAATGTCCAGCTTAGAAGCTGTCTTCGAATTTCTTGGCCAGATCTTCGATGTTCTCTGGCGGCCAGTCTTCGACATCCATGCCGAGGTGCAGGCCCATGCCGGAGAGCACTTCTTTGATCTCGTTCAGCGACTTGCGGCCGAAGTTCGGGGTGCGCAGCATCTCGGCTTCGGTCTTCTGGATCAGATCGCCAATGTAGACGATATTGTCGTTCTTCAGGCAGTTTGCAGAACGTACAGACAGTTCCAGCTCGTCCACTTTCTTCAACAGAAGCGGGTTGAACTCCAGACCGTCGTCTTCATCCGCGCGGCCAGCAGATTCCGGCTCGTCGAAGTTGACGAAGATGGACAGCTGATCCTGCAGGATGCGCGCGGCAAACGCCAGCGCGTCCTCAGGGGTCACGGAGCCGTCGGTCTCCACTTTCAAGGTCAGTTTGTCATAGTCCAGAACCTGGCCCTCACGGGTAGGCTGAACGTCGTAAGACACTTTCTTGACCGGCGAGTAGATCGCGTCGATCGGAATGAGGCCAATCGGGGCATCTTCCGGTTTGTTCTTGTCGGCGGACACATAGCCCTTGCCAGTGTTCACGGTCAGTTCCATGAACAGATCTGCACCATCATCGAGGTGGCAGATCACGTGTTCGCGGTTCAGAACCTCGATACCCGCGGTTTCAGCAATGTCGCCTGCGGTCACGACCGCCGGACCTTTTGCATTTATCGACAGACGCTTCGGGCCTTCGACTTCCATGCGCAAGGCGACCTGCTTCAGATTCAGGATGATGTCGGTGACATCTTCACGCACGCCTGCCACAGAGGAAAATTCGTGCAGGACGTTGTCCATCTGCACAGAGGTGATTGCAGCACCTTGCAGAGAGCTCATCAGGATGCGGCGCAGGGCATTGCCCAGTGTCAGACCAAAACCGCGCTCGAGCGGTTCTGCAATCAAAGTGGCCTGTCGCGCCGGATCGTTGCCCGGTTTGACCTCAAGCTGCGTGGGCTTGATAAGTTCTGCCCAATTCTTGTGGATCATGCCTTCCCTCCATTCCTGTCTGTACCCCATGTCCAAAAGGTGCAGACTCCCGAGGTTTCAAATGACGCATTGGGGCCCTGCGCGTGGCAAGGCCCCAAAGTGTTTTTAGATCGCTTAGACGCGGCGGCGCTTCGGCGGGCGGCAGCCGTTGTGTGCGATCGGGGTCACATCACGGATCTGAGTGATGTTGAAACCCATCACGGCCAGCGCACGCAGTGCAGATTCACGGCCGGAGCCGGGACCTTGCACTTCGACCTCAAGGGTCTTTACGCCATGCTCTTGTGCTTTTTTGCCAGCATCTTCTGCAGCCATCTGCGCAGCATAGGGCGTGGACTTCCGAGAGCCCTTGAAGCCCATGGTGCCAGCGGAGGACCAGGAGATTGCATTACCCTGAACGTCAGAGATCAGGATTTTAGTGTTGTTGAACGAAGAGTTCACGTGGGCAACGCCCGACGCGATATTCTTGCGCTCTTTACGCTTTGTGCGAGTCTTATCACGTGCCATCTGTCAGGACCCCCTTACTTCTTCTTACCAGCGATCGGTTTCGCCGGGCCCTTACGGGTACGAGCATTGGTGTGGGTACGCTGACCGCGAACCGGCAAGTTGCGACGGTGGCGCAGGCCACGGTAGCAGCCCAGGTCCATCAGGCGCTTGATGTTCATCTGCACTTCACGACGCAGGTCACCTTCAACGGTGTAGGTTGCGTCGATGTGCTCGCGGATGGCCAGAACTTCAGCATCGGACAGTTCGTTCACACGACGGGTTGCGTCGATGTTCACTGCTGCGCAGATTTCTTTTGCGGAAGCCGGACCAATACCGGTGATATATGTGAGGGCGATAGGTACCCGCTTTGCAGTCGGGATGTTTACGCCGGCAATACGTGCCACGTGTCACTTTCCTTTTGTTGCGGTTCCGTAATACCAGAACCTTTTTTCACAACGCCGGGCCTTTGCAAAGGGCATCGAGCCGGCATTATTGAGGTGTTCAGATCAGGCACACGAATCTGCCCATCTGGAATCATTCCCCGCAGGGATGGTGATTCCTATGGGCTGCCTGCCCGCCAGTCAAGCCCTCTTTTCGCGGATGTCAAGACGCTTTATCCAAACCGCATAAGTGGCTCGTAAATTGGTGCAAAATTTTGCGTACAGAGCCTCAGCCCAACGGGGTTTATGCC
>SPLB01000330.1 GCA_004566265.1 Paracoccaceae bacterium
CGCTCTGCCCACCCAGCACGGTCCCATTCCGTAACGGTCATGGTGTAGATCTCACCTGTTTCGCGGTGTTCCAGGTTGCCAACATTTGCGTGGTGCAGATTGTGGTTCTGCTTCATCACCTCGAAGGGCGCGAAGGTAAAGGGCGACAGCACATGGCCCGCCCATTCGTTTTGAAGCCGCGTTTCAAACAGGCTGTGATGGCCTGTATCATGCTGCAGCACATAAAGCCGAACAGCGGCAAAAGCAAAAACCACCCCTGCAGGCCCCATCAGATACCACTTATCTGACTGCGTGAGAGCAATTGCGAGCGCGGCGAAATAAACGCCAAATGTTCCAAAATAGCTCAGTGACGCCAGACGGTTATCGGCCGTTGCGTATTGACGGGTATAGGTTCTTAGGTCCATGTCCTTCCCCTGATAAACCGCTTAATCCCCTAGAATGCTACTGTGACACGCTCGTGAAACCTCATGACCATGGACTTGGCGTAAAGGGTTTGAAAATCGCCACACAAAGGTAAGTGTTACGCAACATCCTACAAGAGGCAAGCGCGCAAGAAAAAACCCTCCCGGAACGGCTCCGAGAGGGTCTACTTCAGGGCTTACGACCTTCGAGGTGCTTGCGAAGGCGCGAAGGCGTCGATTTCTTTTTACCTTTGTAGGGGTTCTTGTCGCCCTGCCCGCGCATATGCAGGCGGATGGGTGTACCGGGCATATCAAAGTCTTCACGCAACCCGTTGACCAGGTAACGCGAATAGCTGTCGGGCATTTTGTCAGGGTGAGAACACATGACAACAAACCCCGGTGGTCTGCTTTTGGCCTGTGTCATGTACCGCAATTTGATGCGCTTACCTTGCGGTGCGGGCGGCGGGTGCTGTTCAAGCATACCGGCAAGCCAACGGTTCAACGCTGAGGTCGGAACTCGGCGGTTCCAAGTGACATAGGCGCGCATGATCGCTTCATGCAGGCGGTCGAGGCCCCGCCCCGTCTTGGCAGAGACGGTGATCAGCGGCGCACCGCGCAGCTGCGGCAGCAGGCGATTGAAGGCCTCTTTCAGGGTCTTCAGCTTCTCTTGCTTCTCGTCCTCGACGTCCCATTTGTTGACGGCGATAATGACAGCGCGGCCTTCACGTTCGGCGAGGTCGGCAATGCGCAGGTCCTGTTGTTCGAACGGAATGGCAGCGTCGAGCAGGACCACCACCACTTCCGCAAACTTGACCGCGCGCAGACCGTCGGAGACAGATAGCTTCTCAAGCTTTTCCTGAACCTTGGCTTTCTTGCGCATGCCGGCGGTGTCAAAGATCCGCATCGGCGTGTCATTCCAATTGATACGCAAAGAGATTGCATCGCGCGTGATCCCGGCCTCTGGCCCGGTCAGCAGACGGTCTTCGCCAAGGATCTTATTGATCAATGTCGATTTACCGGCGTTCGGACGTCCCACCACGGCCACCTGCAGCGGCTTCTGGTCGGTCGGCATCGGAATTTCGTATTCCGCGTCCTCGTCGTCCTCGAACTCGTCCTCATCAAGGCTCACATCGGTGACAGGGGTGTTTTCCTCGGCCATCTCCTCAAATTTCTCGGAAATCGGCAGCAACTGGGAATAGAGGTCATTCAGACCTTCGCCGTGTTCACCTGACAGGCGGATCGGTTCCCCCAGACCAAGGTTCCAAGCTTCGAGCACGCCCGCATCTGCGGCATTGCCTTCGGATTTATTGGCTGCGAGAATCACATGGGAGTTTTTCTTGCGCAGAATGTCGGCAAAGATTTCATCCGTTGGGGTCACGCCAACACGTGCGTCAATCAGGAACAGACAGACGTCAGCCATCTCGACCGCGCGCTCGGTCAGACGGCGCATGCGACCTTCGAGGCTATTGTCGGTGGCGTCTTCCAGACCGGCAGAGTCAATGACGGTGAACCGCAGATCACCCAGACGCGCCTCGCCCTCGCGGAGGTCGCGCGTCACACCGGGCTGGTCATCGACCAGCGCCAGCTTCTTGCCGACGAGACGGTTGAACAAAGTGGACTTGCCCACGTTGGGGCGCCCAACGATGGCGAGGGTAAAGGACATAGGTCGGACTTTCCGTGATTTGAGAGGCGCGCATAGCGCATCTCGGGCCGAGGGGCCAGTATTTTCTGCACACCGGGACGCTGCGACCTCCGCTGCATCGCAAAACTCACGCAATATCAGGGGCGATGAAGGCGCCTACCGATAGGCTGCCAATTGACCGGCACGGGTCACAACATAAAGCGTCTGCCCTGCCACCACCGGTTCTGTGGTCGCGCCGTCTTTCATCGCAACAGAATGGCTCAGACTGCCATCCTTGGGATCAAAAAACCGCAGCAGACCATCACCGGAGGCCACAACCAGTTGGCCGCCTGCCAAGATGGGTCCGTGGTGCGCAACGATAGCCCCGCGCTTGCCGGGCTTGTCCTTAAGAAACCGCGCAAGAGGCTGAGACCAGACGATTTCACCCGTCGCAGCTGAGATGCGCACCAGGCTGTTCAGGTCGCTAACCAGAAACACGCTATCGCCAGCCGCCCAAAGCGGACCTGTGGCCCCTTCGGGCGCGGTCCAGATGCGGGTACCCTTTGTGATGTCTAGGGCAACAGTGCGACCTGATTGGTTGGCCACATACATGCGGTTGCCCCGAACAAAGGGAGCGCCAGTCACGTCGCCAACTTGCGCTATGACGCTGCCCTCGCGGCGGCCAGAAACCGCAGCGCTCCA
>SPLB01000331.1 GCA_004566265.1 Paracoccaceae bacterium
AAGATTGTCTATGTAAACGGCGCCTTCGAAATCATGACCGGGTTTTCCTGGAAAGACATGGCGGGCCGACCTTTCCAACGCAGCCAGGAGACCGCCTCGCCCGAACGCCTGGCCTTACATTGCAGTTTTCAGTCCGGGCAGCCAGGACGTTTCATGGTGTGGAACAAGCGCAAGAACGCTAAAAAGTTCCTAAATGAAATTACGCTTGCGCCTATTCGACACCGGGACGGCACGCTGCGTTATATGCTGGCAACCCATGCGGATGTTACCGAACACGTTGAACGTCAGCGCGAAATTCGCCTGCTGGAGAAGCGGTTAGAGACCGCGATGGAAGCCGTGTCGAACGCCATTCTGGTGATCGATGCGCGGGGCGAAACCACCTATTTCAACTCTGCAATGACGGCCTTGTTTCACCGCCTCTCCCTGGGGCATTTGCCACCATCAGAGGCTGCAATGGCTCTCGTTCACTACAGCGAAACCGCCGCAGACGGGCAAATCGAATGTGAAGATGGGGCCGCATACCTGCTGCGCGCGTTTAACAGTGGCGAAGGCGGCAGAGTCATCACCGCAACCGATATCACGGAAATGCGGCGCGCCAAACGCATTCTGAAGGAACGCGCGGTGGCAATGGACAGCACCGCGGAAGGAATCGCGATTGTTGATCGTATGGCCATCATGTCCTATGCCAACCCTGCCTTTGCACGACTTTTTGGTGTGGAAGAGACCGCGACGCTGATCGGCCAGACTTGGTTTACTGCTTTTGACCAAGACGACATCAGCAGACTGAGCACGGAAGTACGACCAGAAGCGGTGGCCACTGGCAGTGCAACGATTGCAATGCGGGCGCACCTGCCCGAAGGTACCCGCACCTTTGAGGTCTCTGTGACCGTGATTGACAATGAAAAACGCATTATTGTGACCCACGACATTACAGATCGGTTGGAATACCAAGCCGCGCGCGCGAACTTGGACCAAAAGTTGCAAGAATTTGAAAAGAATGAAAGCATTGGTCGCTTGGCGGCGGGTGTGGCACATGACTTCAACAATCTTTTGGCAGTGATAAACGGCCATGCGGCCCTGCTGAATGCCCGCACCCCAACCGAAAAAGTAGAGCTATACGCCGCCCGCATCAATGAGGCCTCTTCCCGCGCGGCCAAAATGATCAATCGGTTCCTTGATCTCGGCATGAGCAGCGACACCAAGAGCATGATCGACTTGCGTACCCTTCTGACAGAGAGCGAGGATCTTCTACACTCAATTGTTTCACCCGAAACGCGTTTCAGCCTGCAGATGGACGACCGGGAAATGGAAATGTTCTGCTTCCCATCAGAGCTTCTGAGGGTGGCGCTGAACCTTGTGCAAAATGCTCAGGATGCGCTGGGTGGGGCACCGGGTGAAATACGGCAGTCGCTGTGCCATGTGGCAGGCCCAGCCTTGAAAGACCTCAAGATGCAGGTCGGCGTGATCGATCCAGACGTCAACTATGCGTGCTATACCGTGAGCGACACCGGAACCGGCATCCCACCCGAAATCATTTCCAGATTGTTCCGCGATCATTGCTCCACCAAAGGCCAACGCGGCAGCGGCATTGGTATGATGGCCATTTCGGACATCGTATCCGACCACGAAGGCGCAATCCGGATTGACACCGAAACTGGTCGCGGCACGACCATTGAAGTCTATCTCCCCCTGAGCAATCTGCATATGGCACCGATCGGCGACAGTGAAATCGGCTCTGTGCGATTGGATGGAAAACTGATTTTGGTTGTCGATGACGATGCCCCTGTGGGCGAATCCATTGCTGCTTTTCTCGAACGCCTGGGCGCAGAAGTCTCGGTCTGCATCGACCCCTGCGAGGCCTTGGAAATTGTCGAAGACAACCCGGGCTTTTGGTCGATGATTGTGTCGGATTACAATATGCCCGGCATGAATGGCGGCCAATTGGCAAAAGCGGCGCGCGAGACAGATCCGGACCTACCATTTTTGATCGTGACAGCTCTTGCACGCAAGCTCTCGGACCCGAATCTGAATGATGATGTGATCGTGGGCCTTTTGGCAAAGCCCGTGGATCTGAATGCGCTGGCTCACCTGATCGAACGGAACGCGCGCGATCTGCGCGAAGAATAGTCATCCGGCGCAGTGTGCAGGGCTTTCCAACAAAAAATCGACGAATACCAGAGCGACTGTGCGAATGACGGTGCAAGGTGCCGCATCCGTGCTTGATCTTACGTGCGGAAGCCTTAAGACGTCTGACGGACACTTAAACCACCCCGAGGAACAGATTGATGTTTGCTGGACAAAAACTCCCCGACGTGACCTTCCGCACCCGTGTGCGCGACGAAAGCATCGAAGGCCCGAACCCCTTCCGCTGGCAGGACGTAACCACCGCCGATTACTTTGCCGGTAAGCGCGTAATCCTGTTCTCGCTGCCGGGCGCTTTCACGCCCACATGCTCCACCTACCAGCTGCCTGGTTTTGAAGGGGGCTTCGAAGACTTCAAGGCCGAAGGCATCGACGAAATCTATTGCATGTCTGTTAATGACAGCTTCGTCATGAACAAATGGGCCGAAGCCCAAGGCATCTCCAACGTCAAAGTGATCCCGGACGGTTCCGGCGAGTTCACCCGCAAAGTTGGCATGCTTGTTTCAAAAGACAATCTAGGTTTTGGCATGCGCTCCTGGCGTTACGCTGCGATCATCAACGATGGCATCGTCGAATCCCTTTTTGTTGAACCGGGTCTGGAGGACAACCACGGCGAGGATCCTTATGGCGAGTCTTCGCCGGAAAACCTTCTTAAGCACCTGAAGGACAAAGCGGCTGCCTAAAACCCGGCTTTTGGTTTTAGAATTTCAGAAATGGTCCGCATATGCGGGCCATTTTTTGTTTGCCCAACAGCACTGATTTCCCGCGTCACCTTAGAAGGGTCGGATCAAAAACCTTGATCGCGCGGTTCGGGAACTGCGCCAGGCCAATGAGATCCTGAAGAAAGCGTCTGCGTATTTTGCCCAGGCGGAGCTTGTCTTATGCAAATTGTGGCTCCTGAGGCAAAAAGGA
>SPLB01000332.1 GCA_004566265.1 Paracoccaceae bacterium
GACCCGAAAGAGATCACTGGCAGCAGTTCCTCGACCTGAGAGAACATATGCTTTTCAATCACATCGCGCAGCTTCTCGTAGGAATTCCAGGCTGGGTTTGCCCCGTTATTGGCCCGGTGCCGCAGGGCAAATTTCACCACCTCGTTGCGGAAATCCTTCGGGTTGGCAATACCCACGGGTTTCTCGATCTTCGAGAGCTCCGCATCCAGCACGTCTCGGTCATAAAGCTGACCGGTGTCGGGGTCCTTATAATCCTGCTCTTCGATCCAAGCGTCGGCATAGGCGATGTAGCGGTCAAAGACGTTCTGGCCGTACTCTGTATAACTTTCGAGATAGGCTTTCTGGATCTCGTTTCCAATGAACTCCTCATACCGCGGGGCAAGCTCGGTCTTTATGAACTCCAGATATTGCGCCTCGGTCTCGGTTGGGAACTGCTCTCGCTTGATCATCTGTTCCAGCACATACATCAAATGCACCGGATCGGCCGCGACCTCTTCGGTGTCATAGTTGTACACCGAAGACAGCACCTTGAAGGCAAAGCGGGTCGACACCCCATTCATCCCCTCGTCCACACCGGCGCGGTCTTGGTATTCCTGCACGGTTTTGGCTTTGGGGTCAGTGTCTTTCAGGCTTTCGCCGTCATAAACCCGCATTTTGCTGTAAAGATTCGAGTTTTCATGCACTTTCAGGCGTGTGAGGACCGAGAAACGGCTGAGGATTTTCAGCGTCTCCGGCGCGCAGGGCGCCTCGCGCAGTTCAGAGTGCTGGATCAACTTTTGATAGATCTGCGCCTCATCCGAGACCCGCAGGCAGTATGGCACCTTCACAATCGAGACACGGTCAATGAAGGCCTCGTTGTTTTTATTGTTCTTGAACGCCTGCCATTCAGACTCATTGGAATGCGCAAGGATCAAACCGGAGAATGGGATCGCACCAAAGCTTTCGGTGCCCATATAGTTGCCTTCCTGCGTCGCCGTCAGAAGCGGGTGCAGCATTTTGATCGGTGCCTTAAACATCTCCACAAACTCAAGCACACCTTGGGTGGCACGGTTCAGACCGCCAGAGAAAGAATAGGCATCCGGGTTGTCCTGGCTAAAATGTTCCAGCTGGCGGATGTCCACTTTGCCAACCAGAGTCGAGATGTCTTGGTTGTTCTCATCGCCCGGCTCTACCTTGGCGACACAGATACGGCGCAGGCGTGACGGGTACAGACGCACGACCGAAAACTTATTTATATCTCCCTCAAATTCATCGAGCCGCTGCACCGCCCAAGGCGACATCAGCCCGGGCAAGCGATGGGTCGGAATACGGTATTCCTTCTCCAGCAGGTTGCCCATACGGACCGGATCAAAAAGGCCCAGCGGGCTTTCAAAAATCGGAGAGATCTGATCGCCGGCCTTCAGCACAAAAATGGGCTGCTCTTCGACCAGACGTTTCAGCCGTTCCGCAAGCGAAGATTTACCGCCGCCAACCGGCCCCAGAAGGTAGAGGATTTGTTTGCGTTCCTCCAGACCCTGGGCAGCATGACGGAAGTAGCCGACAATCCGTTCAACCGTATCCTCCATCCCGAAGAAATCCTTGAAGGCGGAGTAGCGCTTGATCGTCCGGTTCTGGAAGATGGGGCCGAGACGGCTGTCTCGGGACGTGTCTACCAATTCCTCGTCACCAATGGCCTTCAGCATGCGTTCCGCGACATTCGCATACATGCTCGGGTCGTCGCGACAGGCAAGCAGGTAGTCTTGAAGGGACATCTCTTGCTCGCGATTCTGACCGTAGTGTTCGGCAAAAAGTTCTGCGACTTTACTCATGTGGATTCGCCTCCTGGTATATATCCCTAGGTATTTCTCCCGGGTGTGGTGTCAGTCTTACTCCTAGTCGGGCCTTCGATGGGTGCGCACATCAGCCGCACGGGCAAAGGCAAGTCTGTATCGGATCAACGCGCAGGTTCACAAAGAGGTTTGCGCCTCGAACCTTCGAGCGCCATATCCAAGTGTTCATGGTGCCCCACGCCCGCAGAGCAACGTTTCAGATCGGGGCACGCGGGCAAAGCGTTGTCGTTTCGTCTCGATGCCGCACTCCGGCATTGCACGTCCGCTTGTGTATTCGCTCGGGGTTCTACTCAGCGACGACTGCGTTTTATAATTGTTATACACCACCCACTTTTATCACGCACTAAATGGTACCTAATGGGGTTGCGGCCACCGTCAAGCAACTCTGCTCCGGGTAGATAGGCTTCTTGTTCGCTATGGATAGCCTACACTATATTTAGGATTAAGCCTAACCAAGATTGGTATATTTTCTATTAACTGTGTTAAATTTTTAGACGAGTTGCAATCACACGCAGGGCTTTGCCCAACAATTCATCTTGCTGCCCAGTCTTAGGGAAATGCTTAAAAAATATGGGAAGCAGAGCATTTTCTGCCCCCCGGTCAAGTGATCGAGAATAGCGGCGTGTATTGACCCAGTGAAATCCTGCTCATGCTACAAGGAGGAAAAGGTAGCGATGAGTGGACCATTGGAAGACGGTATCAAAAGGTGGACGGCGAAGCGC
>SPLB01000333.1 GCA_004566265.1 Paracoccaceae bacterium
GCGGGTTTGACCGCGAACAGTGCCGGAGCTCAAAGCATCCGCTTGCCCATTGCTCAGCTGCAGCGCAAGGCTGATGGGTTGACCACACTGGTAAGCTGCTGGAATTAATCCCACGTACACCCAACAAAAAAGGCTCCCGAAGCGATTTTCGGGAGCCTTTTCATTGTGACAAAGGTGCGAAGGTCACTCTTCCATCGCGGTGATCATATCCACGCGGGTGCCGTGACGACCGCCCTCGAACTCTGTCGCCAAAAATGCATCCACAATCTCCAGCGCAAGGCCTTCACCGATCACACGCGCGCCCATGGACAACATTTGGGCATTGTTATGTGCCCGGATCATCTTGGCCGAGAACACGTCAGAGCAAACACCGCAGCGGATGCCTTTTACCTTGTTTGCAGCCATCATAATACCTTGACCGGTGCCACAGATCAGAATGCCAAGATCTGCGTCGCCTGCGGCAATCACCCGTGCGGCCTCTTCACCGTGTTTCGGGTAGTTGGTGCTTTCAGAGGTATTGGGACCAAGGTCCGTGACCTCCAAGCCCTTATCCGCCACATATTTGGCAATGCGCTGGCGCAGGCCAATGTCGGCATGGTCGCTGGAAATCACGATACGAGTCTTTGAGGTCATGTGCGTTCACCCGGGTGCAGGGTCTGCCGGACACGGCCCGACAGGAATGGATCGGAAGGGTTCGACCCGTCCCTTAACCGGTTTCAATGCCAACACCCAGCGCTTTTTGTCGCTTTGTGGATGCAAAACCAACTCAAGGGTTGGCCCGGGGATCAAAAGGCGTGATCGCGGCCATCCCATGTTCGAAAACACCCCGTGGTCGCCGGTGAAAGCGCATCAAATTCCTGGATCAGCCCAGCGGCGCACTCCTCAACTGTGATCTCCGCCTCGTGCCCCCCCATTTCGGTCTTTACCCAGCCGGGGTGATAGATCCCCAAGGAAATCCCTTCACGGGCCAGGTCCGTCGCCAAGTTGCGTCCGATGTTCAGAGCTGCCGCCTTGGAGGCACGATAGGCATAAGAACCGCCCGGGGCCCTTTGGTGGCTGGCCATTTGGCTGGAAACAATTGCAATTTTCGGGGCCTGCGAGAGGCGGAGATTGGGTAGCATGGCCTGCACAGTCAGGAAAACACCGGTCACATTCACTGCCAGCGACTTTGCCCAGACCTCGGCCGAATAGTCCGAGATCCCCAAGTCCTTATCGATATAAACCCCTGCATTGCAGATCAGTAGATCCACCGGTTCACCCTTGATCCGAGCGGCAAATCGCGCCTGCTGGCCCGGATCGGTAACATCCAGCTGCGTGCCTGACGAATGATCGCGCGAGGTGCCGGTCACCAGATGGCCGTCCTCGCGCATCTGTCGAGCCAATTCCCGCCCAATGCCCCGGCTTGTGCCGGTAATTACAACATGCATGGGCGGATCTCCTTCAGTTCGTCTTGCGGCTGGACAAAAACGGCAGTGGCACCAAAGGCACGCCCTCCTCTAACAGGGCACGGGCCTCTTCGGGTTTGGCTTCACCGTGAATCGCACGTTCCGGCGCATCACCCAGATGCATCGCGCGGGCTTCCTGGGCAAACTTGCCGCCGACATAACTAGAATTTGCCTCCACCTGTTTTCGAAGCTCGCTCACCGCGCGTTCCAAGGGAGAGTTCGGGGCGCTTAGGGAAGTCGTAAGCGGTGGAGACGCAGGAGCATCTGCCAGAGGCGCAGCAGATCCCGGATCGGGCGATTGGGCACTGGCTCCTGCGGCGGCTGAGCTCGCAGTAGCGGTTTCCCCCAATCCAGACACCGCCGATCGCGCCGGGCGCACGCGTGGTGTCATGATCGCTTTCTGCACCGATGCGCTGCCGCAGACCGCGCAAGTTACCATTCCGGCGGCAGCCAGCTTGTCGTAGGCAGAGGCCGACTGGAACCAGCTTTCAAAGCTGTGCCCTTCGGCGCATTTCAGTGCATAGCGTATCATTTTCAGCCTTCTATCAATAAAGGTTGATTAAATCGTGAACATAGTCAAAAGCAAGAGGCGGTATGTCTTCGTTTACCTGCGCGCATCATTTAGCTTATTTGCGAGGCGCAGGCGCATCGCGTCGTGATCTGCATCCGCCTCCAGCGCCAGTTTACGCAGACCAAAATGCACATGAGCCATATCCCGATAGTACCCGGCATAAATAAAGTTCACGCTACTACCCGCCACAGCCCCGATAATAGGTACCAATTGCGCCGCCACCTTCGGGCCAAACGCCACAGCAAGACGGGGTGCCACCAGCGAGATCACCGCATCCAGTCCCCCGGCTGCGAGGCCAATGCGTTGGGATACAAAAGCCGTATCCACACCATCATCATGTTTCAGTGGCCCGGCCGAAGAAAACACCTCCAGCACGTCAAACCGCACGAGTTCACTGTGCGGGTCAAACCCATGTTCGACCGCTACGTCCTGTATCGATCGCAACAGCACCGTGGTCGTCAGCGGCAGCTCCACCAGCGCACCGGGCAGCCCGGTGGCGCCGCCCGCAGCCCCCAGCCCGGCCGTGACCATTCGGCTCCAGCCTTCGGGTTGCACGGGCCACATGCGACGACTGTGCAGAGCACCGCGTAGCGACAAGAGTAGCGCCTGACGTATCGCCTTTTCCACTGCAGCACGCGCATGTGACGGCAGCCGGGCAAATGCTGCTTCGGCTTGATTGCCCAGCGCGCTCACCAGCTGCACCCCATGCCGCCGCGCGGATCGATATCGGTGAGCCAGCGCCTCCAGTTCGGCCTCAACCGCAGATGGGTCCATTGGCTCTTTGCTGATCAGGATTTCCGCGTCCGTCTGTGTCATAGGTTCACCTCCGCTCCTGTACTAAAAGTCGGGTCATCCTGTCAGATTTCAAGCAACATGCATGGCCTTATTTTTCAACTGCAGCAAAAGCTAACTCAGCTTTGCCAGCGTATCACATTACCAGAAACGCCCTGCCATGCACCGTCTTGCAACGCCAGACCGAGGACCCGTTCCGGGTTGGTCGGGGGCGGCATTTCCACCCCACTCAGGTGCGAAAACCCAAAGCGCGCATAGTAGGGCGCGTCCCCAACAAGCAGAACCCGCTGCCAACCGCTTTCGCGCGCCGTTTCCAGACTGTCTCGAATAAGGGAGGCCCCCAAGCCTTCGCCCTGACGTGTCGGGTGCACAGCCACCGGCCCCAACAAAAGCGCATCCTGAGCGCTAATTTGCACCGGCCAGAACCGGATTGCGCCCGCAAGGATGCCATCCGAATCGCGGGCCACCTGGCTGAGC
>SPLB01000334.1 GCA_004566265.1 Paracoccaceae bacterium
AACCCGGCTTGGGGCCCGCTGGAAATCGGTTTGGCTTCAAGGAAATAGAGTTCAGACCGTCCCTGTGGCCGCTGGTGTTCCTGAACCAGCACGTCCACTGGCCCCTCGGCGGTCATCAACGCCTGGACCTGACCACTCAGCACTGGGCCACCGGGAAAGAGGCGCTCGGTCGACTTCACACGCTCACCCACCAGCTTACGCGCGGCTTCGTTCATAAACAAAATGGTTCCGGTGCGGCCGGTTGTAACCATAGGGATTGAAACCTTATCGGTCGCGCGGCCAGACGTTCGGTCCGGCGTGACGTCTTCGATCCGCCACAGGAAACTCCCGGTCGTCATTTCATGGACGCTCAAACGCAGTTGCCCACTGCGGGCGGAAAGCTCTTCTTTGGCGTGGCCATCTTTTGTCGCTTTGCTGCGCATCCGAAACACCACTGCAGATGGGTTTGCAAGCAACGACCGCAGCGTCGCGACTAAGGTCTCTGAAGCAGAGCTTTCAAACCGCTCCAGCGCCGCGCGGTTACACACGTGGATCACGCCTTCCGCATCGGTTACAAAAGATGGTGAAGGATCCTTCTCGATAAAGCCAGTCAGCATGTCGCGCGCCATGGCCCGTTCGCTTATCTGTTTTCGCGCCTGCAAGGCGACAATTGCGGTGACGGCAGCTAGGGTCAGACCGACAGCTGTCATGGCGCGCATGATCCATTCCGGACCATCGACGAGCCAAGATGCGGCGACAAGCACAAGGGACAGCACCAGAATTGAAACCAGACGCGCCTGTTCAGGCGTTTGCACCTTGAGCGAGGGTACAGAAGACGTGGGACGACCGAACATTCCGGCTCCGTTCATGAAAGGTTAAGCCGCACTATCACGACAAAACTGGTTAAGGCCAAGTTAACCAAGCTAAGATCTTTCGTAATTCCCTAAAGCGTGCGCTCAGGACACATGCCGCAATATTGCGATATAGAAACCATCGGTCCCATGGTGCACCAGCCAGGCTTTCTCGGTCTCAACAGCCCACCCTTGCGTCCGCGAAAGAAAGGCATCCACCTGATCGCGGTTCTCCTGCACCAACATAGAGCAGGTGGCGTAGGCCAAAACACCGCCTGCAGCGACCAGCGCAGCGGCACTATCAAGTATCTGGGATTGCACCTCCAGAGTCCGGTTCAATCCCGCTTGATCGAGGCGCCACTTGCCTTCCGGTGCCCGACGCCAAGATCCGCTACCGGAACAGGGTGCATCACACAGCACCACATCAAAGGGACCATGCTGCATCGGTTCACCGGGCCGCAACACGTTGACCCTTGCTTCCGCGCGGAGGGCGCGCGGCGCAATGTCCTTCATGCGCTTGGGATCTGCGTCATGGGCAAAAAGCCGCAGCTTGGCCCGCGCGGCCAGAGCCAGCGATTTGCCGCCACCTCCGGCACAATAATCCAGAACTTTCAATCCGTCACTGAGGGGAATGGTATCCACAACGGCCTGACTTGCCGCATCTTGCAACTCCACAAACCCGGCCTGGAACACCCTTGAATTTTTGACTTTTCGCGCACCGTGCGAAACGGTCAAGGCCGTCGGTGAGGCCGGGTGGAGCTCGGCCTCAATACCCTCCTCTGCCAGCTTGGTGATGGCTTCATTGCGCGTTCCCTTGCCTGTGTTCACACGTAAATGCACCGGAGCACGACGCCTCAGCGCCTGAGCTGCGGTTTCAGCGCTTGTACCCAAGCTGGAGGCGAAATCGGGCCAGAGCCAGTCTGGGATGTCATTTTCTTCCGCCTTGGAGACAAAACCAACGGCAGGAACTTTTTCGCTTTCTACCAGCGGCTTAGGCGCATGTCCTTCACCTGTAAATAACGCATCAGGATCAATACCAGCCTCGCGGAGACCGCCGAGAATAAGGCCCCGCCCGCTGCGTGCCCCGCCAAGCGCCGCATAAGACCGCAGGCACCGCAGCGCTTGAAACACGTGATCGCGCACGGCTGCGCGATCTTTGGACCCCGCAAAGCGGCTGCGTCGCCCCCAGGAGGTCAGCGCCTGCTCAGCTGCGGCGCCGTCCAGCACATGATCAAGGATTTCAATGGCCGCTTGATAGCGGGCGGCAGGGGTCATGCCCCCGCCCTCGATTGGCACTCGGCCATGAGACGCTCCTTACCCGATCCGGTAGTTCGGCGCTTCGCGGGTGATCTGAACGTCATGGACATGGCTTTCTTTCAAACCCGCGCCGGTAATCCGGACAAAGTTGCAGTTCTGACGCATGTCCGCCACGGTGCCATTTCCGGTATACCCCATTGCCGCACGCAGACCGCCCACCAGCTGGTGTAAAACGGTGCCTACCGGGCCTTTGTATGGCACTTGTCCCTCGATGCCCTCGGGCACAAGTTTGTCAGAGGCCGCGTCTTTTTGAAAGTATCTGTCCGCTGAGCCGCGCGCCATTGCCCCCATGGAGCCCATGCCTCGGTAGGATTTAAAGGACCGGCCCTGATAGAGGATCACTTCACCCGGAGATTCGTCCGTGCCCGCAATCATGGACCCGACCATCGCGCAGGACGCACCCGCAGCAATTGCCTTGGCAAAATCACCGGAGAATTTGATTCCACCATCCGCGATAACAGGTACGTCTCCCGCTGCAGATGCGCAGTCCATGATCGCAGTCAGCTGCGGCACGCCCACACCCGCGACCATGCGTGTGGTACAGATCGAACCTGGACCAATACCCACTTTGACCGCATCCGCGCCTGCATCAATCAACGCTTTGGTTGCCTCTGCGGTTGCGACATTGCCCGCGATCACCTGAACCGAGGCGGATTGCGCTTTAATGCGCTGAACGGCCTCAATAACACCGGCAGAGTGACCATGTGCGGTGTCAACAACGACGACATCAACACCTGCATCAATCAGTGCCTCGGATCGAGCAAAGCCGCTGTTCCCCACGGAGCTTGCGGCTGCGACGCGCAGACGGCCCAGATCATCCTTACAAGCGGTAGGGTTCAAAACCGCTTGTTCCGTGTCCTTAAGGGTCAGAAGCCCGGTCAGCTTCCCGGTTTCGTCGCTCACTAACAGCTTCTCTATTCGGCGCGCCTTCATAAGGTTTTTTGCTTCTTCCAAATCTGCAGGTTCTTGCAGCATGGCCAGATTGTCAGACGTCATCATCACCCGGACCGGGGTCGCATCATCGGTTGCGAAGCGCATATCGCGGTTGGTCACGATGCCCACCACGCGAGATTCTTCATCGACCACAGGAAAACCCGTTACACGGTAGCGTTCCTGGAGCGCCTTGGCATCGGCCAGCGTTTGATCAGGCTTCAGGGTGATCGGGTTGTAAACAATGCCGCTTTCAAAACGCTTTACGCGGCGAACCTGACGCGATTGCTCATCCACATCAAGGTTCTTGTGGATGACGCCCATTCCGCCAGCCTGCGCCAATGCAATCGCCATGCGGTCTTCGGTCACGGTGTCCATGGCCGAGCTGAGCAGCGGGATGTTCAATGCGATCTCGCGTGTCACCCAAGTGCGCGTGTCGGCTGTACTTGGCAGTACGCTTGAGGCGCCCGGAACCAGCAATACGTCGTCAAAGGTGAGTGCCTCACGAATCTGCATCTGTTTTCCTCATGCATAGCCCGTTTGGCGGTCACCCTATGACACAGATCTTTTTGGGGGAAAAGGTCTGCGCCGCAAATTTATTCGCATTTCCGTGCGACCTTTGTTTGCGGCCGATCAGGAATGAACCTGCGTCTGGCACGCCTGCAGTATTCCCCCAGATCGGTAAGGTAGCGACACCAAGGTTCAACTGTCCCATGACCTATTGCAGATCCGCGATTAACGGGCGCAAGGGCTGAAGCCTTGCGGACCGACATACTCACCTAAGCCTACTTCAACTGACGCCAATCTAAGTTGTGACGCCACTCAATTATAGCTGCAAAATACGCCATATACCGCACTGTCCTTGCAGCTAGTTTTACGCGTTTTGAATTAGGGCACTCACGCACTGGAAATGCATCCAGCACGTTGTGAAAACCTGCGCCCGTTCGAAAGTACAGTCGTTTTGTGTCAGCAAATAGTCCAAGCGCCGCATCAAAGCGGGATGAACACTGTGCTGATTTGCTTGAAAAAAGCTCAGAAACGTCGTGAATATTTCCCACAACGCCGCTGCTTGCCTTTCGAAATGGAAAAAGTGACATATGTTCGACAACAATCGAAGATCACGAAAAGGCATGACCTGATGGCAGAAGAACCCCTCGTCGTCTTTACACCTTCCGGCAAACGCGGACGTTTCCCGGTCGGAACCCCTGTGCTGACTGCTGCACGCCAGTTGGGTGTGGATTTGGATTCCGTCTGCGGCGGTCGCGGTATTTGCTCAAAATGCCAAATCACACCCTCTTATGGTGAGTTTCCCAAACACGGCGTGACCGTCGCGGACGACGCACTGAGCGAATGGAACAAGGTCGAACAGCGCTATCAGGACAAACGCGGTCTCATCAACGGTCGTCGCTTGGGGTGTCAGGCTAAGGTCGAAGGGGATATCGTCATCGACGTCCCGCCGGAAAGCCAGGTGCATCGACAAGTGGTCCGCAAACGCGCTGAAGTCCGTGACATCACGATGAACCCGGCCGTCCGCCTTTATTATGTTGAGGTCGAAGAGCCCGACATGCACAAACCCTCTGGCGACTTGGAGCGTCTTATTGAAGCGCTCGAAAAGCAGTGGAACATCAAAGACGTAGAAGCCGACCTTCGTCTGCTTCAGATCATGCAACCAGTGCTGCGCAAAGGGGATTGGAAAGTCACTGTTGCCGTGCACCTCGGCGACGAGACCTCTTCGCCGAAGATTATGCAGATCTGGCCCGGGTTCTATGAAGGCAGCATTTATGGTCTTGCAGTTGACCTCGGTTCTACCACGATTGCAGCGCATCTTTGTGATTTGAAAAGCGGTGAGGTCGTGGCCTCCTCTGGTATCATGAACCCACAAATCCGCTTTGGCGAAGATTTGATGAGCCGCGTGTCCTATGCGATGATGAACGCTGGCGGCGACAGGGAAATGACCTCTGCCGTGCGTGACGGCATGAACGCGCTGTTCGACCAGATCGCGGCGGAGGCTGAAATCGACAAAGAACTGATCGTAGACGCCGTCTTTGTCTGTAACCCGGTGATGCACCACCTGTTCCTTGGCGTTGACCCGTTTGAATTGGGGCAAGCCCCGTTTGCGCTTGCGACCTCGGACGCAATGCGCCTGAAGGCGACAGAGCTGGATCTGACCCTCCATCCATCGGCGCGCGTTTACCTGTTGCCTTGTATCGCAGGCCACGTAGGTGCGGATGCTGCGGCGGTTGCGCTTTCTGAAGCGCCCGACAAATCTGAAGACCTTGCCCTCATCGTGGATGTGGGAACAAACGCAGAGATCCTCTTGGGCAACAAGGAAAAAGTGCTTGCGTGTTCTTCGCCAACCGGCCCGGCGTTTGAAGGCGCGCAGATATCGTCCGGCCAACGCGCCGCACCCGGTGCCATTGAACGGGTCGAGATTGATCCCGTTACCAAAGAACCGCGGTTTCGCATTATTGGCTCGGACATCTGGTCCGATCAAGACGGCTTTGCCGAGGCGGCTGCCGCAACCGGAATTACCGGCATTTGTGGATCCGGCATTATTGAAGCCATCGCCGAGATGCGACTTGCCGGTGTCCTGGATGCTTCAGGACTGATTGGCTCGGCCGAGCAAACAGGCAGCGCGCGCTGCGTGCAAGACGGACGCACCAACGCCTATCTTTTGTGGGATGGCTCTGCCGACGGAGGGCCGACCATCACGGTGACCAACCCAGACATCCGGGCCATCCAGATGGCCAAGGCCGCACTGTATTCCGGTGCCCGTTTGCTGATGGACAAGTTCGGCGTCGACACTGTCGATCGTGTCGTGCTGGCCGGAGCCTTTGGGGCGCATATCTCAGCAAAGCACGCGATGGTTCTTGGTATGATCCCCGACTGTGTTCTGGAAAAGGTTACAAGTGCCGGCAATGCCGCCGGGACCGGCGCGCGCATCGCGCTTTTAAACACAAAAGCGCGCGGTGAGATCGAAGACACCGTCCGCAAAATCGAAAAGATCGAAACAGCAGTCGAACCGCGCTTCCAGGAGCATTTTGTGAATGCTTCTGCCATTCCGAACTCGGCAGAGCCTTTTCCCATTTTGGAAAGTGTTGTGACGCTGCCCGGCGTGAACTTCAATACAGGCGGCGACACAGGCAGCGCTAGCGCTGGCGGACGCCGCCGCCGCCGTCG
>SPLB01000335.1 GCA_004566265.1 Paracoccaceae bacterium
ATTTGCAGGCGATGTTCGGATAAGAAAAGCCCGGCAATCACCGGGCTTTTCTTATGTTTCTTTAGGAGGTTGGCTGAGGTCCTTGCCGTTTGGATAAACCAAGCCTGCAGAAATCACCAGCTTTGCTGCGTCCTCAACACTCATGTCGAGTTCGATAATGTCTTCTTTCGGGAAGTACAGCAGAAACCCCGAGGTCGGGTTTGGCGTGGTGGGGACAAAAACACTCATGAGTTTGCCGCCGGTTTCGGCTTTCTCGGACACTTCGCCTTTTGCTTCCGTCGAGATGAAACCAACCGCCCAAATCCCACGGCGTGGGTATTGTATCAGACAGGCTTTTTCAAACGTGCGATCGGACTGCGCAAACACCGTTTCGGATATCTGTTTGATCCCGGAATAGATCGAACGCACAACGGGCATCCGATCCACAAGGTTTTCGGCATAGCCAATCAGGGAGCGGCCAATAATGCCCTTAGCAATCCAACCCACAAGGATGGTGAACAGCAGAAAAAAGATCAGTCCGACACCACGAAGGTTGATGCCAATATATTTTTCCGGCTGGAAGGTCGCAGGCACAAGCGGCAACACGACGCCGTCGATCCAGCCCATGGTGGTCCACAACAGCCAAACGGTCAGGCCCACGGGGGCAATGACCACAATCCCTGTCAGGAAAGAGGAGCGCAGCAAGGAAAAGAGACCGGGCTTGCGGGGATGTTCTTCGTCAAAGGGCGTTTTCATTGGCGTCGTTTATTTGGAGTCAACTGTAAGCTATGTAGTCTTTGTCTGGACGACAATGGGTTAATACCACCGAGCCCCATATTCGTGTTAGTTTTTGAGCAATGCCTGTGCGATTTTCGCCGCAAGCCGCGCATTATTGCGAACAAGCGCAATATTGGCGACGAGGGAACGGCCGTCAGTCAGTTCAAAAATACGCTGCAGCAGGAACGGCGTCACGCTTTTGCCGCTTACATTCTGGGCGTCTGCTTCGGACTGCGCTTGGGCAATGATGGGTGCCAACTCCGCCGAAGGGATCTCTGCAGCAGCCGGGATCGGATTGGCAACAAGTTGGCCGCCTTGCAAATTGAGGGTTGCGCGCATTTTGTGGGCGCGTGCAATTTCCTCTGCGCTATTCATGCGCAGCGGCACGGCAAGTTCTGAGGTCGCGGACCAGAAAGCCGGGAAACTGTCCTGAGCATAGCCGATAACCGGAACGCCTTGGGTTTCCAATACTTCGAGCGTCTTTGGTACGTCCAAAATGGCCTTAGCGCCAGCCGCGACCACGGTCACCGGAGTTTGCGCCAGCTCCATCAAATCGGCGGAGATGTCAAAGCTACGCTCCGCGCCTTTGTGAACGCCGCCAATGCCGCCGGTTGCAAAGACAGAAATGCCTGCGAGATGCGCCGCAATCATGGTGGCGGCCACGGTGGTAGCACCAGTGCCGCCCGTGGCAAGGCAGGCTGCGAAATCGGCGCGTGACAGTTTGGCCACGTTGGTCATCTGACCCAGAGATTGCAGCGTCTCTGAGCCCACACCCACGTGCAGCACGCCTTCGATCACCACAATAGTGGCGGGCGTTGCGCCCGCGTCACGCACATCCTGCTCTACTCTTGCAGCCACTTCCACGTTCTGCGGATAAGGCATGCCATGCGTGATGATGGTGCTCTCCAGCGCAACAATGGCTTTGCCAGCTTCACGGGCTGCGTCGACTTCTGCGGAAAATTGGATTTTGATCAAACCGGGGGTTCTCCAGAGACATAGGTCGCCGCAGCGCGTAGGGCCGAGGCGAGGGCAGTGTCGCGGTCTTCGCCGCGCGCTTCGGCCACAATATGGGCCGCCATAAATGTGTCCCCTGCGCCGGTAATGCGAGCAACCGTCACAACCGGCGGGGCTTTGGTGCAGCTGCTGTCCTGATCCGCTACCGTGGCAGAGCTTCCGCCATCTGTAACCAGAACACGATCAGCGCCACGCGCCAGCAGCGCTTTTGCAGCTTCATCGCTCGACGAAAAGTCTTCTTGGCATAGGATCCCTGCTTCTTCGAGGTTCACATAAAGCGTGCCGCGCGCGTGCGTCATAAAGGGGCGCAGGCGTTCGGCCTTGCCGGGCGATGCAGGGGCGACACGCAGGTCGGCCTTGGCAAATGCCGGGTGCGTTGCGATTTCGGTTAGCAGCGACAGCTTGAGATTGCCATCCAGGGCAACCGGACCGGTATAGGGTGCGGCTTCCGAACCAAGCGTCCCATCGAGCAGCGGGCGCAGGATTTTGTCGCCAGCCGCCTCAAGCGAATGCGCATCGGCAATCGCGGCAATTAAGCCGTTTGCGCCCTCAATCGCCATGTAACGGTCGGTCGGCAAATCCTCTGACCTGTAAAGGTGATCGGTGATGAGCCCCAACTGTGCACAGGCGGCGACCAACTCGTTGCCTTCGGCGTCCCGACCAACAGCGCTGAGCGCGGCGGGGCGCATGCCAAACCGTGCCAGCGTCATAGCAATATTCATGGCCACGCCGCCGGGCAGGCGGGTGATGCGACCGGGCACATCCGACCCCACACGCATTTCCAGATTGGAGCGCCCGATAATGTCCCAAAGGACTGACCCAATACAGAGAATATCCGGGGTGTCTGATGGGGAAGCCTGTGTCATAACCGTCCTATTGCCACTTTCTTTGCCGTTTGTACGCGAGGATGCGGACGCTCAACTGTTTTGATCACGCCATTGCATTCTGAAGCGCGCGGAGGGCTGCAACAGGATCCTCAGACGTCCAGAGTTCGTCGCCAACGCCGAAGAAATCGGTAATTGGGGTGAGGGAGCGCACCAATTCGGTGGTCAGCCCGCCCTCGGCCACAATCGGCACCTCGATCATCTCTGACCACCATTGAAACAGGTCTGGTTCGGCCACAGCACCGTCGCCAAGGCCAGACAGGCCCACGGGGCCAAAACACACGTAATCTGCACCCGCTTCGCCTGCGCTCATCCCATCATGGCGCGAGCTGCCACAGTGGCAGCCAACAATGGAGTCCGGCCCCAGCGCCTTGCGCGCGGCCCGCACAGAGCGCGAGCTGTCCGACAAATGCACACCATCCAGCCCCAGACGCTCGGCGAGGATTTGATGATCCGAGATAACCAGCGCAATATCGCGCGAGTCAGTCACAGTGCGCAGCGCATCTGCAGACCGCAGCAGGACATCCTCATCCCGTGATACCAGATCCAGACGCACGCAGGCGACCTCTGCAGCATCTAGCACGCGGGCCAATTGCTCGGGGAAGACATCCAGTTCGAAGCTCGGCGGAGAAATCAGGTAGATCTGCGGCTGTTCAAATTGATCCTGAGACGGGTCGGCGCTGGCCATGGCTGCTCTCCTGAAAAAGATGTCGGAGGGAAAGGTGAGACCGCTGTTTACCTGAAATCACCGTTTGCGCAAGGATTTGCGCGGGCGTCGCGTGCTTTGACGCGGTATTTGCCTGGAGAGACGCGCCCAAGCCCTTGCTCCTTTGACCCTCGCCCAGTAGGGGAAGGTCACTTTTTTCGGAGACGTCATCATGCCACGCGAGATCCCGCAACCAATTTTTGTTCTGGTCCGCCCGCAAATGGGTGAAAACATCGGCGCCGCCGCGCGGGCGATGTGGAACTTTGGTCTTGATCGTATGCGCATTGTCGCGCCGCGTGATGGCTGGCCGAACCCCAAGGCGGTTGCTATGGCCTCTGGAGCCGGGCGCCTGCTGGACGAAGCGCAGATGGCCGCAGATCTTCCCGAAGCGCTGGCCGATTGCACGTATGTCTTTGCCACCACTGCGCGCCCGCGAGAGCTGACCAAGCCGGTCTTTAGCCCCGAAGGCGCGATGCAGAAAGCAGCCGAGCTGATCGGGCAGGGCGAAAGGGTCGCGGTCCTCTTTGGTCCCGAACGCGCAGGTCTGGAAAACGAAGATATTGCCAAGGCCAATGCGATCATTACCGTGCCGGTGAATCCGGAATTTGCCTCGCTGAACTTGGGGCAGTGTGTATTGCTCACGGCCTATGAGTGGCGCCGTCAGGCTGAAGCCGTGCCGGATGAAGTTACAGATCTAGGCAAGAACGACTGGGCCACCAACGCCGAGATCGAGGCGCTGGTAACGCACTATGAGGATCGCCTGGTCGAGGCGGGCTATTTTTTCCCACCAGAAAAGGCGCCGGGGATGAAAACCGTGTTCCGCAATCTCTGGTCCCGCATGCGCCTGACCCGCGCCGATGTTCAGATGCTGCATGGAATCATGCGGCAAATGGTCCGTTGGAAAGAGCACAGCAACAAATAAACTCGGGGTAGGTGGACGCAACCTCTTGCGCCCCCTAGCTTCCTTCAGAGCGACGATAAGAGGCCGAAATGAGCAACCGCAGCATATTTGTAGAGGTTTCCACCGAGAAGGCAGAAACCAAAGCGCCAAAGGCCGGGCTGATCGACCGGGGCCGCAGTGGTGCGCGCCAGGCAATCCGCGTCTGGCTGTCCGTGCTGTTTACGTTGGTGGTTGCAATGATTGTGGTGGGCGGTCTGACCCGCCTGACGGACAGCGGGCTGTCAATCACAGAATGGCGCCCGGTTACCGGTGCAATTCCCCCAATGTCCGAGGCTGACTGGCTGGCCGAGTTTGAGAAATACAAACAGATCGACCAGTACCAAATCATGAATCAGTGGATGGAACTGTCTGATTTTAAGGTGATTTATTGGTGGGAATGGGGTCATCGCCAGCTGGGCCGTGTGGTTGGCCTTGTCTGGGCTGTGGGCTTCTTTGGATTCCTGATTGCGCGCCAGATACCTGTGGGTTGGACGGGCCGTCTGGTGCTGCCGGGTCTGCTGGGTGGCTTGCAGGGCACGATTGGCTGGTGGATGGTTGCCTCTGGCGTGACGTCTGGTGAAGGGATGACCGCCGTCGCCTCCTACCGTCTGGCAACGCATCTTGGGCTGGCTTTTGTGATACTGGGATTTCTTGGCTGGTACATCCTGATGATGGGCCGCGAAGAACGTGACTTGATGCAGGCGCGGCGCGGCAAAGACGCCAAACTGTTTTCCATGTCGACGGGGCTCATGCATTTTGCCTTCCTGCAGATCCTGCTGGGCGCATTGGTGGCCGGGATCGATGCAGGTCGCTCTTTCACCGATTGGCCGTTGATGGGTGGGCAAATCCTGCCACCGAACATGTGGATGGTCGAGCCGGTCTGGAAAAACTTCTTTGAAAATCCGGGGCTAGTGCAATTTGTTCACCGCGTCAGCGGATATCTCTTGATGGCTTTTGGCATTGTGGTTTGGCTGCGGGCGCGGGGCAGTGCCCATGTTGCAACCCGCTTTGCATTCAACATCGTGTTTGCCGCCCTTCTCCTGCAGATGGTGGTCGGAATAATAACCGTCATTACTGCAGCGCCCGTGCAGATTGCGATTGTCCACCAGTTGATCGCTGTGCTTCTGTGGGCGGGAATCCTGCGGGCCCGGTTTCTGGCGGGATACCCGATTGCAACCTCAATTAAAGGTCATTGACGATGGACGCATTTGAGCAGCTTCTAGCATTTTCCCGCGACACCCAGGCCTTGGGGCAGATTGCTGGCCGTTTGGGCTGGGATCAGGAAACCATGATGCCTGCCGGTGCAGGTGCGCAACGTGGCGAGGAAATGGCCGCCATCGAAGGTGTGCTGCATGCGCGCCGCTCTGATCCGAAGATCGCTGAATGGCTTGAGACTGCCGAGGCACCCGACGTTGCGGGTGCCGCAATCCTGCGTGAGATCCGCTATGGCTTTGATCGCACGCGCAAAGTACCTACTGATCTGGCGCGCCGCATTGCTCAGGTTACCTCGGAAGCACAAACAAAATGGGCGCAATCCCGTGCGGATGAAGATGTCGCCTCGTTCCTTCCCGTGCTTGAGGAGGTGGTCGCGCTAAAGCGCGAGGAAGGTCAGGCACTGGCCGAAGGAGGCGACGTTTATGACGCAATGGTTGCAGATTACGAGCGTGGCGTAACTGGTTCGGATATCGCTAAAATCTTTGATGCCATGCGTCCCGGTCTCGTAGATCTGCGGGCGCGTGTTCTAGACAAGCCAACCCCAAGGGCGCTCGACGGGACCTTTGACTCGGTCAAGCAGCTCGCGCTTGCTGAGCAGCTGGCTCTGGCGTTTGGCTATGATTTCAATCATGGGCGCATTGACACGGCCGTGCACCCGTTCAGTTCCGGCAGTGGGCTTGATGTGCGCATCACCACCCGCACCAGCGAAACTGACCCATTTAACTGCTTCTATTCGACGATCCATGAGGTTGGTCATGCCGGTTATGAACAGAATGTTGATCATGCCTATCTTCTGACCCCGTTGGGGTGTGGTGTGTCGATGGGGGTACATGAAAGCCAAAGCCGGATTTACGAAAACCAGCTCGGGCGTTCGCGCGCTTTCACGGGCTGGCTCTTTAACCAAATGCAGGCGAGCTTTGGCAGCTTCGGGATTGAAAACGCGGATGAATTCTATGCAGCGGTGAACGCGGTACATCGCGGCTATATCCGAACCGAGGCTGATGAGCTTCAGTATAATCTGCATGTCATGCTCCGGTTTGGGCTTGAGCGCGCACTGATGATTGGTGATTTGAGCGTTGGTGATCTGGAAGCCGCCTGGAACGATCGTTTTGCTGCGGATTTTGGCTATGCGGTCGACAAACCCTCTAACGGAATGCTTCAGGATGTGCATTGGTCTGTTGGGCTGTTCGGCTATTTCCCGACGTATTCGTTGGGAAATATCTATGCGGGCTGCCTTTATGAGGCATTGCAAGCGGACGTTCCGAACCTTGACGCGGACTTGGCGAACGGCAACACCAGCCGTGCAACGCACTGGCTCCGTGACAATCTGCAAAAACACGGCGCGCTTCGGTCACCAAAAGATACGATTGTTCATGCAACGGGCGCAGAACCGACACATGAGCCGCTCATGAGGTATCTTGAGAACAAGTTCTCCGAAATCTATAACCTCTAAAAATAGGGCCGCAAACTGCGGCCTCTTTATTTAGATCAGCGCCATACGCTCGGCTCTTTCCGGGTCTGGAAAGGGCCGGTAAAGGCCAACTTCTTGATTGGCAATGAGCGAAGTTACATTTGCGTAAAGCCGTTCGACCTCTTCGTCATGTTCGCCAAGGACCTTGAAAGCCGCGTCCAGTTGCACCATATCGCGGAACTCAATCTCTAGAAGAAAATCCCGGCAATTGTCGTTGGCAAGGTGCAGCTTCCGGCGCAGCAAGCGCCAATCGAGAACCACATCACGGTCTTTCAAGTAACCGAGCCACTTGTCCAACGCGCTGGCAAAGGCGAGCGCTTTGGCTTCGTGATGTAAGTCTATCTGACAATGATAAAGGTTCATCTCTTGGCTGCTCCTCAAAAGCGCGTGCTCCAGCACAATTCTAACAAAGTGTAAGGGGCAAAAATGGGGCGGCGGTAAACAAAAACGCCGCCCTGATGGGGGCGGCGTCAATTTTTCGCGAAAAAGGCGGCTCCTATTCTCCGACGCTGTCGTCTTCGCTGTTTTCCGCGATCCAAGCGACTGAGACGACCTCTTCCCCTGTGCTGGTGTTGAAGACTCGCACACCGCCTGCAGAACGGGACCGGAAGGAGATACCGTCAACCGGCACGCGGATCGATTGGCCGTTGGAGGTCGCGAGCATTATCTGATCGTCGAGTTCGACCGGGAAAGACGCGACCAATGGTCCACCACGCATGGCTTTGTCCATCGCAGTCACTCCCATGCCGCCGCGTCCGCGAATTGGATAATCGTGGCTGGACGACAGTTTGCCGGAACCACCTGCAGTGACAGTCAGGATCAGGTTCTCTGCCGCTGACATCTCTGCGTAGCGTTCCTGGCTGATGGTGGCATTGGCGTTGTCTTCTTCATCGGTGCTTGCCTCTGGATCATCAGCCAAGCCCGCAACAGCGCGGCGCATTTTCAGATAGGCCGCACGCTCGTCAGAAGTTGCGTCGAAGTGACGGATCACGGACATGGAGACAACTTCGTCGCCGTCACCAAGTTTGATACCGCGAACCCCAACAGAGTTGCGAGAATTAAACACGCGTACCTCGGTTGTCGGGAAACGGATTGCACGACCGGTATTGGTGACAAGCATGATGTCGTCATCTTCGGAACAGATGCGCGCATTGATGAGTTTGGTGTCCGCATTCTCATCTTCAAACTTCATCGCAATTTTGCCGTTGCGCATGACATTAGTAAAGTCCGACAGGCGGTTACGGCGCACAGTTCCCGCAGATGTTGCAAACATGATTTGCAAGTCGGCCCATTCTTTTTCATCTCGGTCCACCGGCATGATGGCCGCGACGGAAACTCCAGTGGGGATGGGCAGAATGTTAACAACCGCTTTGCCTTTGGAGGTGCGGCCGCCTTGCGGCAGGCGCCAGGTCTTCAGTTTGTAGACCATCCCATCGGTGGTGAAGAACAAGAGCTGCGTATGGGTGTTGGCGACGAAGAGCGTGGTGATCACGTCCTCTTCTTTGGTCTGCATGCCCGAAACGCCTTTGCCGCCGCGTTTCTGCGCACGGAAGTCTGCGAGCGGGATGCGTTTGATGTAACCACCCGAGGTCACGGTCACGACCATGTCCTCGCGCTCGATCAGGTCTTCATCGTCCATGTCACCGGACCAGTCGACGATCTCGGTGCGGCGGTCGACGGCGAAGTTCTCGCGAACCTCGCGCAGCTCGTCGGCGATAATGCCCATAATGCGCTCGCGCGATCCGAGAATTTCAAGGTATTCCGTGATCTTACGTGCCAGTTCTTCCAGTTCATCGGTGACTTCTTTGACGCCGATTTGAGTCAGACGCTGGAGGCGGAGCTCAAGAATTGCACGGGCCTGGGTTTCGGACAGGTTGTAGGTCCCGTCGTCATTCATTTTATGGGTCGGATCGTCGATCAGCTGTATGTAGCCAGCGATGTCTGCAGCAGGCCAGCGGCGTTCCATCAGTTTACGACGGGCCTCAGCTGCATCTGCCGAAGATCTGATCGTTGCGACGACTTCATCGACATTGGACACCGCAACCGCAAGACCACACAGAATGTGGCTGCGTTCGCGCGCTTTGCGCAGGTCGTAGGCCGTGCGGCGCGCCACAACATCTTCGCGGAAGTCGATGAAAGACGTAAGGAATTTGCGTAGGGTCAGCTGTTCCGGGCGACCACCGTTTAGGGCCAACATGTTGCAGCCAAAAGAGGTCTGCATGGGCGTAAAGCGATAAAGCTGGTTTAGAACAACCTCGGCGGTGGCGTCTCGCTTCAGTTCGACAACAACACGCACACCGTTCCGGTCAGATTCATCCTGAACATGCGCCACGCCTTCAATGCGTTTTTCACGTACCTGTTCGGCGATCTTTTCGATCATTGCGGCTTTGTTCACCTGATAGGGAATTTCATCCACAACAATAGCATAGCGATCTTTTCTAATCTCTTCCACGCGGGTCCTGGCACGAATGATGACAGAGCCACGACCCTCAAGATAAGCTTTGCGCGCACCGGACCGGCCCAGCATAACACCACCGGTCGGGAAGTCCGGGCCAGGCACATATTCGATCAGCTGTTCAGAGGTTAAGTCCGGGTCCTGGATCAGAGCAAGGGTTGCGTCCACAACTTCGCCAAGGTTATGGGGCGGGATGTTGGTGGCCATGCCAACGGCAATGCCGCCGGCCCCATTGACCAGCATATTCGGGAACCGAGCGGGCAGGACCGTTGGTTCACGATCCTTGCCGTCATAGTTGTCCTGGAAGTCGACCGTTTCTTTTTCAATGTCGGTCAGCATGTAAGCGGCTGGCTTGTCCATGCGGACTTCGGTGTAGCGCATCGCGGCTGGGTTGTCGCCATCCATGGAGCCAAAGTTGCCTTGACCATCCAGCAATGGCAACGACATCGAAAAGTCCTGCGCCATGCGGACAAGAGCATCATAAATCGCGCTGTCGCCGTGCGGGTGATACTTACCCATCACATCGCCGACAGGACGTGCCGACTTGCGGTAGGATTTGTCGTGGCTGTTGCCGGTTTCGTGCATTGCATACAGAATGCGGCGGTGAACTGGCTTCAAACCGTCCCGAAGGTCCGGGATTGCACGGCTCACGATCACCGACATCGCGTAATCCAGATAGGAATTCCGCATTTCGGCTTCGATTGACACGGTAGGGCCATCATAGGCCGGGCGTTCTTGGAGGTTTTCGTTCGCGTTTTCAGGTGTTTCCGGCGTATCGCTCACGTTGGCAGCCTGTTCTTTTTTGAAATTTGTATTTTGTGCTACAACCTTATCAGGAACCGCATCTACAGCGCAAGCTGTCAGCGGCTAATGGGCGGCCGCGTTCGCTGCAAATCGTCACGCCTTTGGCTGTTTTCGCGCCTTTGCAGCCGTGATGGGGTGGACTATGTAGGGCGGGATTGAGGGAGAACCTCACGGACTGGAAATAGCGCGTAAAATGAGGTGAAGACGATGGAGTTTAAGGACTACGCTGATCGAGAGCTGTTGGTGTTGGCGGTCGCGGACCGCATTGCCAGTGATTTGCGTCAGCATCTGGACCACAATGAGCGGGCAGCGATTGCGCTGGCCGGTGGCACCACCCCGGGCCCGATCTTTGACGATCTATGTGCCGTTGATTTGGATTGGGACCGTGTCAATGTCATGGCAACAGACGAACGTTGGGTGCCGACAGACCACGACCGCTCGAACGCGAAATTAATCCGCGAGAGACTTTTGGTCGAGATGGCTTCGAAAGCGAAATTTGAGCCGTTCTACCGTGAAAGTCTTGAGCCCGAAGCCGCAGCCAAAGCGGTGTCAGTTGTAGTGGACGCCACATGCCCGCTCGCCGTGGTGTTGCTCGGAATGGGTGAGGACATGCACACTGCGTCTCTATTTCCGGGCACCGACGGCCTGCAAGATGCGCTGAGCGCGGACGCACCTGCCTTGGTCGTACAGCGGCCTCAGAGCCAACCGGAACCCCGGATAAGCCTGAGCGCGCAGCTTCTAAATGGGGCAATCAACAAACATCTGGTAATATTTGGTGAAAGCAAACGTATCGCGTTGGAACGCGCACTGGGCCTTTCTGCGGCAGAAGCCCCCATCAAGGCTGTGCTTACTGAGGCGACTGTTCACTGGGCTCCTTAATCTGACTGCATCGACAAACTTGGACGGGGCCCGATCGATGTGACGAATGCAGCCTTTGGGCGCGCGCCTACCTTTGATCAGCCGTCAGGTTCAATTCGCCTCGCGCAGCGACAAGTCACGCGTCATTCGCTAGCAGACAACCCAGCCGACGAGGCGCCTGGAATGCAGACACGAAGATCACGGCAAGATACAGCCAGCCCTTACAGGCCCACACATTGCTGATGTCTGCACCCCGTGGCTGATTAGGCGCATCAGTATGAAAATAGCGGTGAAAAAAATTCAATCCGTGTTCACACCCAGTTCCTTCAGTTCTCCAGCTCCTTGTGGACGGCCATAGCTGCCTCAAAATGGACGAGACGGCTCCTTGTTAGGGGTCGCTTACGGCTGGGGGCGAAATAGTACGTTCTCATGGTCGATTTTGCGTTTCTCGACATGAAAAGACTACCCCGCTGGCGCGGGCTGGTCAAAATCTGTAACCTGTACAGGCGCTGGAGACGGTGAGCCGAACCGAGTGTTATCATGCTCTCATCCGCGAGTTGGATACCGCCTTAGCAAAT